>NZ_QUJD01000049.1:0-1564 GCF_003480555.1 Blautia sp. AM29-29 | reverse complement strand
CACAATGTCATTAACTTAAAAGCAGAAGATATTTATTCCGAAATGGATTAGATATCTTCTGCTTTTTTTGATATGCTTATATTGTAAAAAGAAGCCATGAACCTGCTCAAAAAAGGATGTGATTATGCATGAAGCATTCTCAGAAACGTATATTCATGGATATAGAAAAAATGACTTCTGATGAATTTAAGGCATTTTGCCGATCAGGTAATAAAAATTATTTTACCAGAATTCGAAAAATGCCTCTTCAGGATCTTCTTTTCACGATGATAAACAGAAAGGGGTTGACGTTGGCATTGGAACTGAGAAATTATATGAAACTTGCTCATCCTGGTGTGTCTATTTCAAAACCAGGATATCTGAAACAGCGTATGAAACTTAATCCAGATGCTTTTTTAGAATTATATAAATATCATAACCGTAACTTTTATGCAGATTCCACCTTTTCAACTTACAAAGATCATTTAATATTAGCCGCTGACGGCTCAGATATTAATATTCCTACCACTGCTGAAACACTGAAACTATATGGTTCTGCAAGCCGGAAAAACACAAAGCCCCAAGCTCAAATAGGATTAGGCTGTATTTATGATGTAATGAATCGTATGATACTGGAAAGTGACTGTAATAAGGTGAAATTTAATGAAATGCGCCTGGCCGAAAAACAGATGGAGCGAATACCGGAAACAATAGGCAGCATTCCCTATGTTATTATCATGGACAGAGGCTATCCTTCTACGCCAGCGTTTATACATATGATGGATAAGGATATTAAATTTATCGTACGTTTAAAAAGCAGTGATTACAAAAAAGAGCAAAACAGTTTAATAGAAAAGGATCAGCTAGTTAAAATAAAACTTGATAAGTCAAGAATCAGACATTACGAGGGAACGCCAGATGGAGAACGTATGAAAGAATTAGGTGAAATTTCATTGCGTATGGTAAAAATCCTATTAGAAAACGGAAGTTTAGAAGTTTTGGCTACAAATCTTTCACAAACTGAATTTCATACAGAAGAAATAAAAGAATTATATCATATGAGGTGGGGGATAGAGACTGCGTATGAAACGCTAAAGAGTCGGTTACAGTTAGAGAATTTTACAGGAACAAAACCTATTCTGTTATTACAAGATATATACAGCACTATATATCTGAGCAATTTAGTTGAAGATATCATATTAGATGCAGAGCGTGAACTGGATCAGAAAGAAGCGAACAGAAAACATAAAATGATGATCAATCAGACTGTTAGTATTGGAATCTTAAAAAATGATCTGATTTATATACTTCTTGAAACGGATGGTCAAAAGAAAAATATGTTATTTCAGCAAATATATGAAGATATCAGTAAAAATCTTGTTCCCATTCGTCCTGATCGGCATTATACCAGAACGAAAGGGCAATTAGCAGGAAAATATTCGAATACCCATAAAAGAGCGTACTGAGCTAAAAAATACGAGTACAAAGAGAAGGGGATAAGTATGCCCATATACAAACAAAAAGCAGGAATCATAGTTTTATAAATGCTTACGATTTCTGCTCTTTGCTAAAGTTAATGACATTG
>NZ_QUJD01000048.1:0-1687 GCF_003480555.1 Blautia sp. AM29-29 | reverse complement strand
GTCAAGTAGACAATTGAAAAAATATAAATTTTTCCTGCCAGTAGAAATTTATCTGCTGGCAGTTTTTATGCAGCTTGCAAGTAAATTTCATGTTTTTCCATTGGCGTTAAAATTCCAAGATTCCTTTGCAAGCGTTTATTGTTGTAGTAATCTATATAATCTTCGATCATTTTTACGAGAGTACCTCTATCAGTGAATCGTTTTCCATAATATCGCTCTCTCTTCAGAATTCCCCAAAAGCCTTCCATTGGTCCATTGTCGATACATTTAGCAACTCGCGACATGCTTTGTATTATTCCAGCAGTTACAAGTTTTGTATGAAATGTCCTGTTCGTATATTGGAATCCTCTGTCACTGTGAAACAGTGGCTGCGCACCAGGATTTCTAAGTAAAGCATTGTCTACCGTATCAAACACCAAAGCATTGTTGCTCTTATCACGAATAACATACGAAACAATCCGTCTATCATATAGATCCAGTATTGCACTTAGATAAATTTTATGCTTTTCCATCCCAATATAATAATGGAATTCTGTCACATCAGTGAGCCATTTTTCATTTGGTGCTTTGGCAGTGAACTCCCGATTAAGTATGTTTTCAGCTATATACTGAGGGCTTGCAGCCTGTCTTGTGCATCCGTTGTTAGAATACTTGATAGTTGATTTTATATTAAGTTTACGGCAAATGCGTAGCACACGTTTATCGTTTACATCAATACCATGATATCGTTCCAAATCATCCCTGATCCTTCGATAGCCTTTATCCGGTGAGTCTGTGTGAATCTTTTCTATCTCGTCGGCAATAAGCCTATTCTTTTGCTCACTTTTAGGAATTTCTCTGTGTAGCCATTTATAATAAGCTGCTCTAGAAACTTTACCAAGTTTACAAAGTGCAGCGATTGGATAATTATGTTCTTTGTGTTCTTCTTTGATTGCCTGATATATATGTTCATGACGGATCAGGCTTAGCCCCGCCTCCTCTCTATTTCTTCGAGTTTTTTTAAAAAAGATGCCTCCATTTCAGCACGTTCTTTCTCTGCTTTTAAAATTTTAACTTCAGCACGCAGCTTTTCTAATTCACTCATCTCATCGGGACGTTTTCGTTTGCCACGGTTATCTCTTAAAGCTTCCACTCCACCAGCTTCATATTTGACTATATAATTGCGAGCCTGTTGATAGGACACCTGGTATTGTTCTGCTGTTTGGGCATAATTACGATCATGTGCGATACAATACTGTACTATTTCAACCCGTTCTTCAAAAGTGGTTTTTCTTCCTTTGGTCATGATAATGTTTCCTCCTGTTCCAGAAGATTTTAATTCTTCATGACCATTATACTTCTTTATCCAGATTTGTAACTTAGCTTTTGAACGGATTCCGTATTTTTTGCAAATATCATCCTGAGAACCATAGCCTGCTAAATAATCTAAGACTGCTTGTTGTTTCAATTCTTTGGAATATTTTTTATTTCCTTTCAATGTGAATGCATTTGCTCCCATAGATTCATAGTTTCGAATCCATTGTTGGACAGATGCGAGACTTACATCAAACATATCGGCAATTCGCCGTTGGCTTTCTTTTCCATCCAGATATAGATTTACAGCATATGTCTTATCCTCAACAGATACTTTTCTTTTGGACATAAAATATGCTCCCTCCTAAGTGACAAGTTTTTATTATTTCACTTG
>NZ_QUJD01000047.1:0-1779 GCF_003480555.1 Blautia sp. AM29-29 | reverse complement strand
TTTTGGTGCAAGCGTAATTCATGAGTAACGTAGCAATATTTTGCGCTTACTTTACTAAAGGAAAACAACGCCTGAAAAATGCCGAATTTACAAGGGATTTCCGGATTTTTCTATGCAGGATTTCTGCCAGGATCCACGAGCTTTTTATTCTGCTTTGAGGGCTTTTGGCTGGTCAATATCAATCCCGGACATCAGCCAGTCAAACTCCCGCCAGGAAAGATTCCGGACCTCTGACTGCTTTCTGGGCTATTGATAACCGCCGCGGACAGACAATCGCTTATAGATCAGAACGAAGCCATCCGGTTCGCGGAACAAGGCTTTAATCCTGTTCCGTCTTCTTCCACAGAAAAGGAAGAGAGCACTGGACGACGGATCCATCTTAAGCTGGTCTTCGATAACGGTGCAGAGTCCGTCAATAGATTTCCTCATATCCGTGTAGCCACAGACAATGTAGATCTTCTCAAGTCCGGAAACATCACCTAACATGAAAACTCCTGAAGCATGCGAAAAGTCCTGGTGAGCAGAACAGGATCCGCATCATTGCTGATGCGGACTGTGATATCCTTCATAGAAACTTCAATCGTATGTGGATTGTCAAGGTTCGAATTTAGCATCTGCGATGCGGTATGCTGTTCCGGAATGTGATCCGGAACAATGTCAATGGGAACCACGTCCTGTTTCGGGCGTGGAACCTCAAGATGACCATAATTCGCCGCTGGGATCTGATCCGCTGCTGTTTTCCGACAACGGCTGACCCAGTTGTAAAAGGTGCTTACTGCAATGTCGTTTTCACGACACCAGTCAGCATCTGTCATGCCGCTCTGACGGCATTCATTGATAAGTCTGATCTGTTCCACCATCGGAACGCGGGTCTTGCGAGTACCTGCCATAACCTATCCTCCATAATTGTAGTGAAATAATCTAAGTATCTATCAGCTGCAATTATAGGGGAAATCTAAGGATTTGAAAATCCGCAGGAATACTTGGCGCTTACTGTATTACTCTCACAGTGAAGCGTTTTTCGTTACAAACTATATGTCGAGAACCTCCAGCATCAGCCGCATCCCGACTTTCATGCCTTCCTCAAAGGCAGTCTTTTCCCAAGCGCAGCACACACTCCCCTGTCTGTCCATAATTTTCTCCCACAGCGGGATATCTCCGCCGTAGTCATCCACCAAGACATCCATTCCAGCTATACCTCTGAGCCAAGTTTCCAGATCTTTCTCTTTTTGCTTGGCCTCCTTGCCGGCCTCGGTGGTCTGCGGTGCTATGGAATTATTCTCCGTGTAATGCTCGTAGATCAAATCCAGCAGATTCTCGACCGGTGGATAGTACTTCGGCGATGCTCCTTCCAAGTATCTTTTCAATATTTCTTTTAGTTTTTCTATGACGCTACCGCCCTTTCCAACCGTGAGCAATTACATTCTGCTCCCCGGTTAGGATGGATATTAGCATCAGGTTTTGCACATAGCAACTTGTTTTTACGATTAGTTTTGACTAACCCACACCTCTAAAAATAACCGTGCGAACTTCTGGAGTTCAGTCCACACGGCTTATATTACTTCAGCTTCTCAAGAATCTCATCAGCACTCATGCCGCCAGCCAGCAGTTTCTTAACCACAGCCTCAGCTTCCGACTTTTTCGCTTCTTCAGCTGCTTTCTGATCCGCTTTAGCTTTCTTTGCTTCGAGCTTGGCGATTTCCTTTTCAACCTGCTTAATCTCAGCGTAAACGGTAGAATACGAGCACCTTGACAAATAGCAGACCGCTTTTGCGGTCT
>NZ_QUJD01000046.1:0-2384 GCF_003480555.1 Blautia sp. AM29-29 | reverse complement strand
GCGCGACACGAGGTCGCGTAATTAAACTGTTCGGCGCTGACCGAACCTGTTATTCCATTAGCAGTAGCCTATCGTCACCGAAGCGGCTGGCAACGGCCGTGAGGCAGCATGACGAGAAAAGGTAGCCCTCCCGAAAGGGTTAAGCCGAAACCTCGAGGCAGAGGCGAAAAGCTGGAAGCAACGTCCGGCTGGGGAGCTTGGCTTGTGTAGTATGGTGAATGTAAGTAAATCGCTGTTAAACGTCGTTAGCGGGAACCAGGCTAAAGTTGCTGATAGGCCTGAACCAAAAGGTGTGCAGTCGGATGTTCTCCTGTAAGCTGGGAACACATGGACAAACATGACTGCCGGCGGATAGGCGGCACCTAACCTACACGGTTGATTACGTGAAACGTGTTAAGCCCGCGCTCTCTCCGTATATTCGGAAAGCTGACCGCAAGGAAAGCCGATAGAAACGCGGGTAAGGAACGCTGGAAAAAGCGAACGCCGACCTTGTAATGAGGACGGATAGGGATTGAAACAGCATCCCACGCGAAAGCGGGCTGACTTCCAGCAGGTCTATCTTTACGAGAGAATTTACAGAACTTTTGAGAGGAGGAATTGCAAATGAACAGGAAACTGTGTGCGCCTGCTGACAGGGCACGAAGCTGGGAATCCATTGATTGGAAGAAAGCGGAGGCCTATGTTAAAAAGCTGCAAATGCGTATCGTAAAGGCTCAAAAAGACGGTCATTACAGCAAAGTGAAAACTCTGCAATGGCTGTTGACGCACTCTTTCTATGCCAAGGCATTGGCAGTGAAACGTGTGACAAGTAATAAAGGCAAAAATACCGCTGGTGTAGACCATGAATTATGGAAAACGCCAAAAGGCAAATTCGAGGCGATTGACAAACTCAAACGCCGGGGCTATAAGCCCCAACCTCTCAGACGGGTGTATATCCCGAAGAAAAACGGAAAATTACGCCCGCTGAATATTCCAACGATGACAGACCGCGCCATGCAGACATTATATAAGTTTGCACTGGAACCATTGGCAGAAACTCTGGCAGACCCGAACTCCTACGGCTTTAGAATTGGAAGAAGCACACACGATGCCATCGGGCAATGCTTTAACGATTTGTGCAGAGCCGGTTCGCCTCAATGGATTTTGGAGGGAGATATTAAAGGGTGCTTTGACCATATCAGTCATAGCTGGTTAATGAAAAATATCCCAATGGACAAGGAAATGCTCGAAAAATGGCTGAAATGTGGCTTTGTGGAAACCAGAAAAATCTTTCCGACAGAGGAAGGGACCCCACAGGGCGGCACAATATCGCCAGTTTTGATGAACATGACCTTGGACGGTCTGGAGCGGATTCTAAAAGAAAGATTCCCGATGAGACGGACGGTGGCAGGTAAAACCATCTACGACCAGATTAATTTCGTGCGATATGCCGACGACTTTATCGTCACCGGGAAAAGCCCGGAAACTTTGCGTAACGAGGTTATGCCGCTTATCAAGGACTTTCTGGCGGAACGCGGCCTGCAACTTTCAGAGGAAAAAACGGTGATTACACATATCAGCGACGGCTTTGATTTTCTTGGGCAGAACATTCGGAAATACAACGGAAAATTGCTTATAAAGCCGTCAAAGAATGCAGTAAAAGCTTTCCTCAAAAAAGTGCGGACTATTGTTAAGGAGAACAAAACCGCCACGCAGGACTTGCTCATTCGCAAACTAAATCCTGTGATTCGCGGTTGGGTCAACTACCACCGCTATGTAGTTTCTGCGGATATTTTTGGATTAGTTGACCACAGGATTTTCGAGTGCCTATGGAAGTGGGCTTGCCGCAGACACAAACGAAAAGGTAGGAAATGGATTGCCAACAAATATTGGCACCATATTGATAACCGGACGTGGACGTTTGCAGCAGAGCCTGCTTTCCGCGGTAAAGATTTCGATGAAAAATACCTCAAGCTGGAATACGCGGCAAATACTAAAATCATCCGATTCAAGAAAATCACCGCCGAAGCCAACCCATTCGATAAAAAATGGACGGGATATTATGAGGAACGTGACGGGGAAAGAATGCTGAACAGCACCAAAGGACGAGAAAAACTCGTTAAAATTTGGAACAACCAAAAACGGTGCTGCCCTGTATGCGGAGAAAGAATTACATCTGAAACAGGATTTAAGACGCATTTTATCACCGAAAACAACAGGAAGTGGCCTGCTATTATGGTACATCCCTGGTGTCATCGAAATCTGCATGAGCCGGACTACTTGATTTGAGCCGGGTTTCGTTTTACACGAGGCCTTACGATAGGCTTGAGCCGTATGACGGGAAACTGTCACGTACGGTTCTTAGGGGAGGGGCTGGCAGCAATGCCAGTCTCTTACCCGACATC
>NZ_QUJD01000045.1:1205-2643 GCF_003480555.1 Blautia sp. AM29-29 | reverse complement strand
AAAGTAAGCGCAAAATATTGCTACGTTACTCATGAATTACGCTTGCACCAAAATGATAGATGCAAGCGTTTTACTCTATTTTAGTTTTGACAGTTCGTTTTCGCAGTCTCGCTCATGGGGCAAGCTGTTCCAACTGTTCATCTGACATTTTATCGTCTGGCCGCTGTGATAAGAGATATGTCAGATATTTATAGGTATTCAGATCATTCGCTTTTGCCATCTCGACCATTGTATACACAATAGCACTGGAGGCAGCTCCTTTCGGACTGGCACTGAACAGCCAGTTCTTCCGGCCGACAGTGAATGGCCTGATTGCATTCTCGCTAAGATTATTGGACAAACTGCAATGACCGTCTTCCAGATAAGTCATCAGGGTGTCTTTCCGATTTTGGGCATAGTTTACCGCTTTCGCCAAACGGGTTCCTTTGTTTGGGCGCTGTTGATCCAGCCAATTCCAGAATGCCTCCAGTATTGGCTTCTCCTTTTCAAGACGAAATTGTTTTCTCTGCTCCGCAGTGTGATTTTTTGCTTTTGAGTACCGCTCACAATCAAACAGCTTGGAACAGAACTGTACTCCCTGCACTGCCGGAAGGCTGTAATCATACTCTTTCCCTTTCGGTATGGCATCTGTGAAGTAACGTCTCACATGTGCCCAGCAAGAGCAGCGTTTGATGTCCGGCAGATTATTATAACCCTGGTATCCGTCCGTCTCCAGATATCCGCTGAACCCCTGTAGGAAAGATGCTGCATGGAACTTTGCCCTTGTCTCTGTGTAATGGTAGAGCAGGATCGGCGGAAGTCCATCTTCTCCACTGCGGAAGAGCCACATCCAGGAATCCGTTTCAGGATTACGCTCCGGCTCATTCAGTACCTGAACCCGGGTTTCATCTGCCATCAGATATTTACGCATCCGTAACTGACGGTGAAAATAATCATAAACATGACGGAGATAATTCTCGGCACAGTAAATGATCCAGTTAGCAAGCGTAGCCCGGCTTAATGGGACACCCAGTTGCTTCCAGTCCTCTTCCCGCCTGTTTAACGGCAGACCATTCTGGTACTTCTGGTGCATTGCCCATCCGACAACGTATTCCGATGCATAACTTTCCGGGATCAATGGTTCCTGAACAGGGGCTTTGACAAATGTCTGATCATCCGGATGTTCCTCTGATATGGCACACTCCGGGCATTTATAGGTTTCACGATAGATATTTACTACTTTTCCCTTGGCAGGGGTAAAACGAAATTCATGGCGGACGAATTCTTTCCCAATACATTCCATCTGCGTTCCGCAGGTTGGACAGTTTCGCTCCTCCTCCGGAAGAGAAATGATCTCGTCGCAGGAAGGAACATTTTTAAAGAGATCAGCATGTGTCCGTCTTGCTTTTCTCTTATGTTCCGGAACAGTGATGTCATCAGGAAGTTCCTGTTCCCATGT
>NZ_QUJD01000045.1:0-1195 GCF_003480555.1 Blautia sp. AM29-29 | reverse complement strand
TTGCTTTTCTCTTATGTTCCGGAACAGTGATGTCATCAGGAAGTTCCTGTTCCCATGTTGGGTCTGCTTCCTGCTCGGCTTCATCAAAAAGATTCAACTGGCCATCGATATCTTTCCGTTTTTCACTGGAAGTACCAAAAAGTTTCTTCGTGAGATATTCAATCTGCTGACGAAGGTTTTCTTTTTCCAGCCGGTCTGCTTCCAATGTTTTTTGTAAAGACTGGATCCGTTCTGTCTGTGTGGAAATCGTCTTATTCAGTTGGTTGATCATGTCCTTGTACGCAAGGATTTTTGAATCTTTTGAATTGCCAGCCATATGTTTTCTGCTCCTTTTTCACTGCTCTTATTATACCATAAAAAGTAATGAAAAAGAAGCAGAAAACCCAGCATTTACAAGGGATTTCAGACATGATACAGGGTGAGAAGCCCCTCCGTTTCTGTTGGTTGGCATAGATGTTTTACGCGATCATTCCGTAGGTTTGAATGCCTTGGGTTGTTCGATTTCAAGCCCGGACATGAGCCAGTCGAATTGCTGCCAGGTCAATTGTTTTACTTCCAGCTGATTTCTGGGCCAGCGGAATCTGCCCTGAACTTCCATACGTTTATACAGCAGCACAAATCCGTCAGATTCCCAGAGCAAAGCTTTGATCCTGTCACAACGTTTTCCACAGAAAAGATACAGGGCACTTCGCCTTGGATCCATATGGAGTTGATCCTCTACAATGGCACACAGCCCGTCAATGGATTTCCGCATATCCGTTCTGCCTGTTACGATATAGATTTCATCGGCGGCTGTGATATCCCCTAACATTCCAGCTCCTTCACAATTCGAAGCGTTTGAGCCAGAAGCTGAGGATCTGTTCCATTTGGTATTGTTAGATGAAAGCTGCCTACAGACAGCTTCATTGACTCTGCTACGGAAAAGTTATTCCTCTCCGTAGCTGCCGGAATTACATTTAATGGCTGTTCATAAGGAATCGGGTCAGTATCATGAAACTCCACTCTGACAACTTCCTGGCTTTCTGGTGCGCGATAGGTGCGTCCAGTTGACGCCGGCAAATCCACACAACCTTTCTGACGCAGTCTTTTTACCCAGTTGTAAAAAGTTCCTGGCTTGATATCATGTTCCACACACCATTGATGATCTGTCAATCCACTTTGACGGCATTCCATGATGAGACGGTATTGTTCTTCG
>NZ_QUJD01000044.1:702-2934 GCF_003480555.1 Blautia sp. AM29-29 | reverse complement strand
GTAAACGGTAGAACCTGAGTACCTTTTTATTCACTTCAAGTTATGCCATAATCATACTCAACAAAATAACATAGTCAAAAAAGTTTAGTACTTAACTTTTTTAACTGACTATGATTCAGAGGAGGAATATTATGGCTACGCAAACCAGCCTTGTAGCTCAGCAGGTGAGGATCAGACAATGGGCAGAACAGATTCGGAATTGTCAGAACCGTCCCAAAGGGATGGATGTTGAAACTTGGTGTACCCAAAATAATCTTACAAAAGCCAACTATTATTACCGTCTCAGGCGTGTCAGGCAGATATACCTGGATCAGATGCAGGACACAGAAACCACTGCTTTTGTGGAACTGCCCGCACCTGCACCAGATCCAAAGAAAACAGATACTTCAAAAGAATCCGGTACATGCATTTCGGCAGGAACTCTGCCAATGATCCGTATTAAAAATACCAGGGGACTGTCAGTTGAGATATTTTCCGGTACTTCACCGGAAATGCTCTGCCATCTCATAAAGGCTTTTACCCATGCTGAATGATGCAGATGCTTCCGGATTTAAAAAGGTGTATCTGGCGATGGGATTTACGGATCTCCGTCGTGGGATCGATGGACTGGCAACGATCGTACGCTTTCAGTTTAAGCTTGATCCTTACGACAAAAATACACTGTTTCTTTTCTGTGGAAGAAGATGTGACCGGATCAAAGCACTGCTCTGGGAAGGCGATGGTTTTCTCCTTATGTACAAGAGACTCGATAATGGTGCATTCCGGTGGCCCCGTTCGGCAGATGAGGCAATGGCGATCACAGACGACCAGTACCGTATGCTGATGCAGGGACTGGAGATCGTTGCACGCCATCCGATCTCTGAGCTGAAAGAGACACCCCGCATTATGTAGCCTGTGCAAAATGCCGAAAATAAAAAAGTACCAAAACTGTAAAAATGATGTGTATCAACCGGATGAAAAAGGTTATCCACAAACAGTCTTTTCTCATTCCATTTGTTATCGTGTGAATAGAAAAACTGTTGTGGATAATACATCTGAAAAGCTGTAAAACAACGGCTTTCCAGATGTATTATCCACCGTCATTATGACGAAAGCCCATATCTGAAGGATTGGCGGAAATACAAAAATTCTGTTATAATCGGAATCAGTATAAAGACAGGAGTTCCGGTTATGACGATCAAGTACACAAAAGAACAACTGAATAAGTTTGATAAGGATCTGCTGATAGAGCTTTTTCTTGGGATGCAGGGACAGATGGAAGAATTGTCCAGGCAAACGCAGGCCTTAAATGACAGGATGCAGCTGATGATGGAACAGATGGTCCTTTTTCAGAAGAACCGTTTTGGCAGATCCAGCGAAAAAATGGCGGATTCTGAACAGATACGTTTCATGGAAGTGGACGGGACTATCGTATTCTTTAATGAAGCAGAGGCAGTCTGCGACCTGGATGCACCGGAACCTGATGACCTGGAATTGAAAGCACCCAAAAAGAAAAAACAGCCAGGGAAAAAAGCGGCTGATATAGCAGGGCTGACAGTAAAACGTATTGATCACTATCTGAAAGAGGAAGAACTGACGGCTGAGTTTGGTGAAAACGGATGGAAACAGCTTCCGGATGCCATTTCCCGATGTTATCAGTTCATTCCGGCCAGTGTCGTGATAGAGGAACATCATATCGGCGTTTATTCCAGTAAACTGGATGAACACATGATAAAGGCACCCCATCCCAGAAATCTGCTTCATGGAAGCCTTGTATCCCCGTCCCTTGCTGCGGCAGTCATAAATGGTAAGTATGTAAATGCGGTACCTCTCTACCGTCTTGAAAAAGAATTCGAAAGGTACGGGCTTGCCATTACCAGACAGAACATGGCGAACTGGATGATCCGTCTTGGGGAAGAATATCTGGGAACCATGTATGATTATCTGCATAAACTTCTGTATGATTATCATGTGATACAGGCAGATGAGACTCCTGTACTTGTAAATAAGGACGGGCGTCCTGCCGGCAGCCAGAGTTACATGTGGGTGTACCGGTCCGGCTTTATGTACCGGGATCGTCAGATCATCCTTTATGAATACCAGAAAACGCGTAATGCATCCCATCCCCGGGAATTCCTGAGGGATTACACTGGGATCTGTGTTACGGATGGGTACCAGGTATATCATACATTGGAAAAGAAGCGTGAAAATCTGAAGATTGCAGGCTGCTGGGTTCACTGCAGGCGCAGGTTT
>NZ_QUJD01000044.1:0-692 GCF_003480555.1 Blautia sp. AM29-29 | reverse complement strand
GAAGCGTGAAAATCTGAAGATTGCAGGCTGCTGGGTTCACTGCAGGCGCAGGTTTAACGATGCACTGGAAGTGATACCAAAAGCACACCGAAAGGAATCAATCCTGCATCTGATCATGAAACAGATACAGGCCATTTACCGGGAAGAGGGAAAACTGTCTGATTTTTCTACGGAAGACAGGCTCATGCAGCGTCAGCTTGTGGTAAAACCACTGGTGGATGCTTTCTTTGCGTACCTGAAACAGAATGAAGCTAAGATTCCAAAGAACGGTAAAATACGGGAAGCATTTACATATGCACTGAACCAGGAAAGCTACCTGAAAGTTTTTCTGGAAGATGGGGATGTTCCAATAGACAACAATGCCAGCGAACGTGCGATCCGTGGATTCTGTATAGGGAAGAAAAACTGGGAGATGATCGATACGGTCAATGGAGCCAATAGTTCAGCGATCATCTACAGTATCGCAGAAACTGCAAAGGCGAATAACCTGAAACCTTTCGATTATTTCGAATATCTGCTTACGGAGATTCCCAAACATGTAGATGACAAAAACATAGATTTTCTTGCAGAACTTCTGCCATGGTCAGATATGTTGCCCGAAAACATTAGAAAGCCGCAAAAAGCCAGCGGAAAATAAACAGACCGCAAAAGCGGTCTGCTATTTGTCAAGGTGCTCGTATTCTACCGTTTAC
>NZ_QUJD01000043.1:0-3273 GCF_003480555.1 Blautia sp. AM29-29 | reverse complement strand
TGTGGAGAGATCGAGATCATATCTGGCAAACTCTCTTTCCTGACGTGCCAGAGGCATCCCGTTTACATATTTAGCGTTCATGATACCTGCTACGAGGGAAGGTGTAGCAATGCTCCCACGGATCAGGGAAGGTTCTTTTTCCGGACGTTTCATGGATCCGCATGCCGGACAGTAACGGGCTTCCCCTTCCAGTTTATAGGTCCTGGTCGCAACGGTCTCAAAATTGGAAAGATCTTCTTCCTTCTTTCCTTTTCTTTTTTTACATTTATAAGAGGATGGCCGGATCTCTTCAAAAAGTTCCTCTGTTTCCGCATCCGCATTGGCTTCCGCCTCATTGAACAGGTTCATCTGTTCATAGCCTTCGGCATACTTTTCACTGGATGCCCCAAACTGTTTTCTCTGCGCAAGGGTAAGACGGTCAGAGAGCATGGCATTTAAGAATTCGAGTTCTTTCTGTTTATCCTTCAGCAGCTGGATCTCTGTATCCTTCTTCTTTGTCTGTTCCTGTACGATCTTCATCAATGAGATCAGATCTTCACGGCTCATGTTATTCAGCTGTTTATCTGTAAAGATCGGTTCCATGTCCTGTCCTCCCTGCTTTAGCGTTATAAAAAGTATATCATGGTTCCAGCTGTTTTCCTATAAAAAACTGCGTTTCCGGATATAGGAAATACGCTGGGAATGCCATGTTTTTCATGATTTTTACGGGATTGACAGCTCCGCTGTCTTATGCTTACAGGATGATCTTTGGATGGTGTTCCTCAAATGCACCCCTGGGATTTAAAGAGAGCCCGTCACACAGCCAGTGGATCTCTTTCAGAGTCACCTGACGGAGTTCATCTGGAGTATCCGGCCATTGAAAAGCATTACGGTCGAGCCGTTTCATCAGGCTCCAGAATCCAGATCCATCCCATTGAAGGATCTTTATAGAAGTACGCCGACGGTTGCAGAACGCAAACATGCAGCGTGAGTGTGGGTCGAGGTGAAATTTTAATTTGATGATGGCGGCCAGACCATTGTAACTTTTTCTCAGATCAGTGACTCCGCAGGAAAGATATACCGTTGTTCCTCCTGCCAGGTCAAGCATGGCGCTGCAGGAATCCCAGTATAGATTCCATCAGTTCCGGTCTGCAGGAATCAGATATTTCAATACGGATACTGTCTGAAATAAAAATACGCACCGATGAAGATTCCTCAGAGAGCAGCTTTCTGGCAGCTTCCTGCTCAGATGGAAGTCTGACAAAGACCATATCCTGTTCAGATTCGGATGCCGGCTCTTCTTTTGCAAATCTGCGGATCCAATATCCCATCGTAGATAAAGGGATACCGTTTTCTGTACACCATTGTTTACATGTTTGTCCACTGGTCTGGTATTGTTGGATACGGTCAGACCAGAGTTTTGCTTTTTCTTCTTTATTCATAGTGATATAGAATACCTCCTGAGTTTTAAGGAGATTGTAGCAGAATAAAAAACAAAAAAACAGATACGGATGATTACCTACTTACGAGCAGACAGGCTAAAAATGGGTATAAAAATACCCTGCCAGCTTTCACCAGCAGGGTTGATTAGAATTTTTACTTGTAAATGTCTTCCAGCGTTATCAGCCGAACTTCACCTCGCTCTTGTGCCTGAAGAAGTCCATCTGTGAATCCGCCTTTCGAGAAGATATAGTAGTGATAGTTGTTGCCCTTTCCAAAAACTGAGGCATAATCCCGAATCAAATCGAGTTCATCCACACCGATTTTCTCATTCCGGTATTTGCATGAACCGATGATATAGTCTTTGCCCTCAACAGGAGTTCCGACGATATCAATCTGTATCTGCTTTTTCTTCTTCGGGTCTGTCCCCCACCACTGGCCGATTTCACTCAGCTCAATAGGAAGGCTATCCGAATAATAGAGCAGGTAATCCTGACACATCTTCTCATAAATTAGACCCATGTAATCAGGAAGATACTGCTTTACAGCGTGTGGATAGGTCTTTGCAATTCTGCCAGAGTCAATGGCACTCATATTGATTGGCACAAACCGATACCAGAAACGGAAGAAGTTATCAGCCAGCAGATAGATGGTTTTCTTACCCGGTTTTTCTGTAATCGGTGTTTCTTTCTTCGCAATGCCAAGGTCGATCAGCGTTTTCAGGTACTTCGATACGACCGAGTTTTCCTCGCCGACCTTCATCTTGATATCGTTCATTCGGGAAGCACCTTCTGCAATCGCTTTAATGATTGCATTATAAATAGCCGGCTCCCGGAGTTCCTGCTTCAGTAAGTTCCCCGGTTCCTCATACAGATAGCTGGAGCGGTCAAAGAAATTATCCAACAGAGCTTCATCCACACTATCTCGCACATCCAACTTATTGATATAGTGGGGAACTCCTCCCGTGATCCCATAAATCAGGGAATTGTCTTCTGCAGACAGATTTGGGTGGAACACAGCGGTTTCTTTATAGTCTAGCGGCTCAATCTTAAACTGGCCAGTACGTCTGCCATACAACGGACTTTCCTTTCCAAGCACCTGACTCTCCATGAAGCTCATAGAGGAGCCGCAAAGAATCAGGTACATCTTGGACTCTGTCCATTTGTGATCGATGATGTGCTGCAGCATCGCTGAAATAGCTGGTTTTGCTTTTGCAAGATAAGGATACTCATCAATGACAAAGACAATCCTCTTTTCCTTTGAAAGTGCTGTCAGCTCATCCAAAGCTGCATCATAGGACCTGAACTCCGGTGCAGACTCCATATCCGGCCGCTCAAAACTCATAATCGACTTTGAGAGAGCTTCCAGATTTTCCTTTCCTGTCGTGTTCAATGCAGAAAAGAAAATGGTAGGCTTATCTTTGCAGAACTCGTTGATCAGTGCCGTTTTACCAACACGCCGTCTGCCGTAGATGACAATGCACTCAAACTTATCACCTGCATACCGTTTATTCAGTTTCCGCAGCTCATCCTCACGGCAATAGAATTGACTCATCTGCTCACCTCCAATAATTATACTCGTGAGTTAGTAACTCGTAAGTTACTTCTTTACGAGTATAATAAATCAGATAGTCTGCAAAGTCAAGTAAAATAAGTCGAACCTTTAAAATCGATCGAAGTCCGACTGACTTGCCAGCTCTTTGTACGAATAGCCGTCATTCTGCCGCTCCGTGAACATATCATTGACCAACCCGATGGTCAGCAGGTCGAGGTCGGCAATGCTGATACCGAGCTGTACACAGGTAAGTAGGTAATCATCCGTATATTGACATTTTATAAAAGCCATCTGATACTG
>NZ_QUJD01000042.1:0-5065 GCF_003480555.1 Blautia sp. AM29-29 | reverse complement strand
ATTTTTCAAGGTGCTATAGAAATAGAGGACAAAGTTATTTATGGTTTTGACCCTAACATCATAATATAAAGCGGGGAACAAAAAGAGGTGGGATGGATATGATGGATCGGATATCTGCCTACCGGGAACTGATTCGGAAAAATATTGATTACGAGAACTACCCGCCGATCTATAACAAGCAGGAAGTGGATGAACTGATCGAGCTGATTGTAGAAACCCTAATGCTGCCGCCGGATGCAGGAACAATTCGGATTGGAGGAAAGGAACGTCCTGTTCCGATTGTAAAAAGCATGTTCCTGAAGCTGGATAAAGATCATATCTGTTATATCCTGAAGTGCCTGCACAATACGGAAAAGAAAAAAGAGTAAAAATGGCCGTATCAAAAAAACAGCCAGAGAAAAAAAGGCAGAAAAAGAAAAGCAGCTTGTGGATCATAGCGTTGATTGCTGTTATTTTGCTGATTCTTGTTGGAGTCGTATTTTTGGTACTGCCAAAATTTCGAAAAGAAGCTGCACCGGAAAAACCGGAAACGATCAAGGTGGAAGCTGCAGAGAAAAGCTATGCTGCCGGAAGTCGGCTTTCAGAAAAAAATTTCCGCGTATACGGAATATCCGGGAAACAGAAACAGCTTCTGGATGCAGATACATACAGCGTGTCACCGGCTAAAGTGCCGGCACATGGCCACAGTGTTACCGTAGAGGTTTCCTCCAAGGCATATCCGGATATCAAGGCAGAGATAACAGTGCTTATTGACCGTGATGAAAGTGTTAGGTATAAAATCGGCAGAGAAAATCCAGATGATGTGGAGGCTATCCTGTATTCCAACGGGGATCTAGAAATATCCGGAAAAGGAAGCGTCCGGAATTTCAAATCAGATTCTGCGCCATGGAAGAAAGATTCTGTTAAACGGCTGACCTGGATTGATCCGGAGGCAGAAGTGGAAAGCATGGACTACTGGTTTACAGGAAATGACGAATACCTGGAAACATTGTGCCGCATTCCGGACACAGTGAGAAGCATGGTGGAAACATTCAAAAATGCCACAGCGATGACCAGTATGCCGGATATGTCTGGTGCGGTCCGGCTGGAAGATATTACATCCTGCGCAGAAGGGTGTATTGCACTGGAAAAGGCCATGGAACTTCCAGGGAATATAAAACAGGCAAAAAAAGCATTTTACGGTGATACGGCGCTGATCGATGGAGCCGATACAACAGCCTGTATGCAGCTGGAGAACATGGATTCTATGTATTACGGCTGTATGGCTCTGGCATCTGTCCAGATTCCGGACAGTGCGAAAGAACTTTCGAATATCTGCAATGGCTGCGTCAACCTGAAAGAAGTACATATCCCATCGTCTGCACAGAAAATGAACAGCAGTTTTTTCGGATGTACCGCACTGGAATCCATAACCGGTGAAATCCCATCTTCCTGTACGGATAGCGGGAACCTGTTTTCCGGCTGTAAGTTCCTGAGTGGAACACTTACCGTTTCCTGTACATCCAAGACAACCCTTTCAAGCTCGTTTTCGGACGCTGCAACGGCTGGAACAGGACTTACGATCATTTTACGGTACGATGCAGAAAAATCGCAGGAAACGGCCAATACGGGTTTCTACGGGGGAACAAAAAGTGCAGATGAAATCCTGAACGCATTAAAGGCATCTATGGAAGCCGCATTCAGCAGCGGAAGCCATATTACAATAACAACAAATGCAAATAAAACAGAGGGGTGATTAGAATGTAATAAAAATGCAATATGAAAAATAGCAAAAGACTCTTGTAATTACGGAATTGGAAAGGTAATATGATAATATGATCCAAAGAAATAAAAAAGGGGGAGAAACCATATGGACATGAAAGAGCTTCGAAAAAATGCAGAAAAAGTAATAGCAGAACGTTTTCCGAATTTCAATTTTTCCACACTGGACTGGGGAGAGCTTGATCCATTCTATCTGGAGCATCCGGAAGAAATACCGATTGAGCATGAGTTTATTGGCTACCGGCAGGATGGTGATGTAGCGGAAGATTACCAGGGAAACCTGTATCTGGTTCTTTGTGATCCAGGAATCCACCCGATCGGAAGTGTATGCATGGAACAGTCCGAACTGGACGATGCCGTAAAACTTGGAAAACGGGAAGATTATACCGGGGAACTTCTGGAAGAAATTCCAGAATAAAAAGTGAAATAATAAAACAAGGAATCCCGTGTCAAACATTGACACGGAATTCAAACAGAAAAATCGGTGTCAATGTTTGACACGGACGGAGGAAAAAAATATGAGAAAAAGAATCGCAATGGTACTTCTTGGCCTGAGCCTGGCAGTAGGCACACCGGCCGCAACAAATATGTTCCCAGTAGTTTCTGCCCAGACAGTACAGGCAGCTGGAAAAACCGGATGGACACAGGAGTCCGGAATCTGGTATTTTTACAAAGACGGTGTAAAACAGACCGGCTGGCAGACCTGGGACGGAAAAAAATATTATCTGAATGCAGACGGAACCATGAAAGCAAATGAGTGGATGATTGATACGGATGGATCGGTTTACTACTTCCGCAGCTGGGGTGGAGCTTACCTGAACTGCAAGGCAAGAATCAACGGCAGAAGTTATACTTTCGGTGCAGACAGTAAGGTACAGGGTTCCCAGTGGGTTGTAAAAGGCGGAAAATGGTATCTGGTGAAAGACGGAAAAATTGCAACCGGCTGGCAGACCTGGGATGGAAATAAATACTACATGAATAGTGATGGAAGTATGCGCTCCAATGAGTGGAAACTGGATGATACCGGAAAAATCCGTTATCTCTGCAGCTGGGGAGGAGCTTATAAGAGCCGGTCTGCAAAAATCAATGGACGTTCGTATACCTTCAATAGTGCTGCAGAAGTAACCAACATGCAGTGGATCGTGATGGATGGACAGTGGAAACTGGCAAAAGATGGAAAAATTGCAACGGGTTGGCAGACCTGGGACAATAACCGTTACTATCTGAACGCAGACGGAACCATGAAAGCAAATGAATCTTTCACGGACGGGGGAAAAACCTATTTCTTCTGCAGCTGGGGCGGAGCTTATAAAAACTGCTGGCAGACCTGGAACGGAAAAAAATATTACCTGCATGATAACGGTGCAGCCTATCAGAATGAGTGGCTGAAAACCGGAGGAAAATGGTACTGGTTCCAGGCAGACAGCACCATGGCAGTGAACACAAGCTTTACATACAAAGATAACCTGTATTTTGTGGACGGAAACGGAGTTATGCTTTCCGGATGCTGGAAAGAAGAAAACGGAGCAAAATACTATATCCGGAGCTGGGGCGGAGCCTGCAAGGATATGCAGATGAAAATTTCCGGAAAGACATATTATTTCCGATCAGACTGTAAGATGGTAACGGATCAGACGGTAAACGGAAATTACTACGGAAAAGACGGTGCGCTTACAACAAAACCGGAAGCGAAACCAACAGAGACACCAAAGCCAACGGAAACGCCAAAGCCAACGGAAACGCCAAAGCCGACAGAGACACCGAAGCCGACAGAGACACCGAAGCCAACAGAGACACCGAAGCCAACAGAGACACCGAAGCCAACAGAGACACCAGCAGAAACCGTTTATGCAACAAGCGTAACAATTACACCGAACAGTAATCTGGAATTAACTGAAGTTGGACAGACACTGCAGCTGGCCGCAACCGTATATCCGGAAAATGCAACCAACAAAGCGGTAAAATGGACTTCGGATGATCCGGAAGTAGCAAGTGTAGATGAAAATGGACTTGTAACGGTTCATAAAAAAAATGGTATGCGAAAAGTTATTATCTCAGCTGATGCAATGGGATCTAAGCCAAACGGAGGTGTTGTTGGAAGATACGTAGAAGTAAAAATTAATATCCCATACACCAACGAAGAGGCTCTTGGAATGACCGTTTACGATCAGGAAGTTTCCAGAAAGATTTTCGATCTGGTAAATGAAGAACGTGTCAAAGAAGGACACGCAGCCATGATCTGGGATGATAAGCATTGTTATCCGAGAAGCGTTGCCGCTGCCGGATACCATATCATGAGATCAATCACACAGCCAGGATACGGAACTTCTGATAATCTGGCCCTGCATGGTGGCAGACAGAACGGCTGCGGCGGTGGTCTGTCATATACAGATTCCGATGATCTTGCCCGCCAGATCTTCAACCTTTGGATGTCCTCTCCAGGCCATAAAGCAAACCAGATGGATGATTATAATGCATATGGAGCAATCGCTGTAATGTATGGACAACCGCAGGAGTATAACGGAAGAAAGATTGTGAATTTCTCAGCTGTATTCTCATTTGCAAATCAGGATCTTGACTTTCCAGCTACTTGGGAACATATGGACGATGGTATGAGTGATGTACTCGGCATGACAGAAAACGATTATTATCAGATTACAAACTACTTTATTCGATAAAAAAGAATCCCCTCTCGTAGACGAATCGCGAGAGGGGATTTGTATGTCGAAGAGGTAGTAAAATAGTCGATGATATGCTATACTGAATCTAATCAGATCAGAACGTGATAGGGATAGTCTGATGGTTGTCCTTTCTGGAAACAGAAAGGGGGTAATGCCAATGAATACAATGGAAGTGTTGACACTTTTACTTGTTGTTTTTGCGGCGTTATCCAATGCGTCGTAAAACTTCTTGCTTTAGCTATGGGGATATAAGACGCGTCCATCGAATTTACGCAAGTAATTGAGATGGACAAAATAGTGGTTGTATTAAATGGAAAAATATAGTATAATACAAACATGAATACAACATATAAATCAAACAACAATGTCGTCTATTCGTGCAAATACCATGTAGTATGGTGTCCTAAATATAGACGAAAAGTATTAACCAATGGTGTAGATACCAGGTTGAAGGAACTGCTCACAGAGTATGCTGCAAATCTTTCTGTAGAGATTCTGGAAATGGAAATCATGCCGGATCATGTTCATATGCTGCTGGAAGTAGAACCTCAGTTTGGTATTCACAAAGCCGTAAAATCTTTCAAAGGCTATACTTCCAGAATTTTAAGACAGGAATTTCCATA
>NZ_QUJD01000041.1:0-5068 GCF_003480555.1 Blautia sp. AM29-29 | reverse complement strand
CTCCCTCTCGCCTTGACCGCTAATCTTATCAATGAGTTTTTTTTACCTTTTTCCGTCAAGTATAAGGGAGTGCCTTTTGAGTGTCAATATCTACACCTCACTCCCTCTCGCCTTGACCGCTAATCTTATCAATGAGTTTTTTTTACCTTTTTCTCTCAAGTATAAGGGAGTGCCTTTTTGATGTCAATATCTACACCTCACTCCCTCTCGCCTTGACCGCTAATCTTATCAATACATTTTTGCACCTTTTTCTTCGTACCGACAAACTGCAATTTATCTTAGAAATTACAGCGATGTTATTTTGATAAACTTTCAAGAATTGAAATATCATGCTTATCTTTATCTCTTAATTCATAACCTGAATGGAAAACTTTTTGGCCTTTTAAAGATATACAAGGAATTGTTTTGCCTTCAAAAAAAACACTACCAAAGTAATCTTTTTCAAACTCATACCATCCACCCTCTAAATCAGCTTGTTTTGAAGTTCCGTCCTCATTTAAAACGAACGGGTGAATGTCTAAGTAACCAAGTTCATCACTATATAACTCTATTCTAACCGGTTTCCAGTCTGTATCAATTTTATAGCCCAGATTCAAAAGCACATTTAACAATTTTTCCGTATGTTGAGCATCAAAATTTATATCTATATCTCTATGAATTCTTGTTTGTTTACCAGCTAAAATATCTACACCCCATCCGCCATCCAACCAGTATGTAATTCCAGTATTTTCGAATAATTCTATTACTTTCATTAAATCTTCTTTTGTTGTTATTTCTTTTCTACCCATACAAAGTCTCCTTTACAACTTCTATATAATTGTTTAGTTAAGTCAATATCAATATCTAATTGCCAAGGCTCAAAATCAAAAATCATGGTCATCACACTCCTTTTTAAAATTCTAATTTATCGATTTCTTTTTACTTACTAATCATACCATACAACAGCATAAGAAACACTAAAATATTGCAGACCATACCGCCCCAAAACAGGTACAACTTCAAGCCCTCATATCTAAAAAAACTGTTCTTACTTTCCTCAAGCTCCCGGATCTTCTGCTTCATCACGCTCGTAAGTGTATCAGACTGCTTCTCAAGAAGCTTTGTAGCCCTCTGTATAGCCTCTATATTCGCCTGTAACGCCTTTCTAACCTCTTGGACGGTGTTTTCCTTAACCTCATCTTTCAGGCTCCCAATCTCGCCCGATATAGCGTCTTGAAGCAATTCGTTGCTGTTCTTCAGCAGCTCTACGCTCTGCTTCAGCTCGCTGATGAGCTTCCTGTTCTGCTCTGCGTCTCTCTGCCTGTTCTGCTCTGCCCTCACTTGTTCTTGATTTGACTGCTTCATCAATTCCTCGCAGTTCTCGCTCGACATCGCCAACGCTTCTTTGAGCAGACTGTTTTCCAGCTCTGTCCGGCTCTGTCGGTTTAACTCTTGAAGCTGCTCTCTTGGACTGCTCTGCTTCTGCTGTTCGTGCATTTCTCTCAAACTCATGCTCCATACTCTCCTTTCCAAAATCCATATTGTAGTATTTTTCCAGCTTGTTATCCCTGATTTTACAAGCCTTTTCTCCTGCCTGTTCCCTGGCTAAGTCGGTATATGTGATGTACTTGTGGCTGTCCTGCCAGTCTACGCCGTACCCTCTTTCATTCATCATCCGGATAAAGTTTTCCCGGCTGGTCGCTGTTTCCTTACAGTCCAGCACCGCAAGGGCAATATCCTGCACATAGCTTTTGACCTTTCCCTGCTCTGCCTGTTTCAAAAGCTGGTAGGTGTCTTTGCTCCATGCCACCGTTTCTTCCCGGACTTCTCCAGCAAAGGTCTTTCCTTTCTCCGGCACATGCAAGCCCTGTTCCCGGCTCTGCTCGTTGCACCGTTCCTTTAGGTCTTTAAGGTCGTGCTTACTCCATTGGAGCTTATGACCGTCCTCATAATTTACGGAATTGACAATAAAATGCGTGTGTATATGCCCCTTGTCTATATGCGTGGCTATCAGAACTTCATGCCCTTTCCATGCCTTTGTATGCTCTGCCAGCTCGACAGCGTTCTTGTGAGCCTGCTCCGGGGTTATTTTCTCGTCCTCATGGTAGGATTGCACATAATGCTTATAGGTTCTTCCATCCGTCTTGCCCCACAGCTCCTTTGTGGCTTGCATTTCTTCCTTGACCGTCTCCGGCTCACAATGCAGACCGCTGACAAGCTTCTCCTCTGTCTTTTCTTTTTTTGTCACATAATCTATGGCGTGCCCTATGCCCGCCTTTGAAGATACCGCCTTAATGACTGCCATACTTTGTTCAGCTCCTCTCCATGCTTCCGCACTTCCGCTTCACTCGGCAACATTCCCCCCTCATTACACCGCTTTGCTATCTGGTTGAGGTTGTTCCCTATCCGTTTCAGTTCCGGGATAAGTTCCTTGATACCGTCCGTATTCACGATTTGCTTCTCCAGCACACAGGAAAGGATATATTCCTGCTGGTTCTTTCCACTCTCTGAAATCTTCTCCTGTAGCTGCTGGTATTCTTCTTCACTTACCCGGAATGATAGCTGCTTTGGTCTTGTCTTGTTCATACCCTTACCACTCCATATCCATGACATCAAGTAGGTCAAAGAAACGCTCCAGCGTCTTATTTTCCTTTTCTGCCGGATTCTGTTTTACATATTTATCAATTACTTTCATCAGCTCCTGCACCTCGTATCTGTACTCAAACTGAATTTTATCCATTTCTTTTTTCATGCCTTTGACCTCTCTTTCTTCGGTGCTACCACCGTCAAATTATGAGCCTTTCGGCTCTCTAAAAAGGGGGATTGAAGGGGGGCTTGCCACCCTCACAAGTTCTAAAGTGGTAACACTTTAGGGAACTTGCAATATATCCGCTACACATATTATAGCATGATAGACACCCTATATCAAGCGGATATATTCGTGCGTATATTCTGCCAAGAATATAGTGGAGCTTACTTCCTCTTGGGCGACTTTGGAAGTGTAGGTGGAAGAAAGTCAAGGGCTTGTTTTTTATCTGCAGTATGAGCTTCGGCTTGCCGATCAGCGAGTACAGCAGATAAAAAATGGTCGCAGACCACCCTTTACTTTCTTCCGCCGGAACGGACAATGAAGCACAGGGGGAAGTAACGGAACGGACGGACAGCCGTTTTCCCCTCCGGCATTATAGCCAACAAAAAAGAGTATCAAGGGTAAACGCTGCGGTCTATGACCGCCCTTGACACTCTTTTCCTTATGGCTTTGATAATAAACAAGGGGAAATGGCTTCTTGTGGCATTTCTGCCACTATGGTATAATGAGCGACGCTACCACCCCTATACAGGTACAGAAAGGGGGTGTGCCACCATGAGTATATTTTCGTCTTTCTTACTCTCTGTCTTGGCAAGTGTAGTCGCCTACTACATCTGCAAATGGCTGGACGGAGATAAATAGGCGGTAGCCAGCCTAAGGAATAAGCCACCTTGCCACAACGGAATAGAAAAGCCCCGGAGTTGCGACCTCCGGGGCTTTTTGCGTGCCACAATGAGCACTTTCGTCTTTCTTGCCTACTGGCATTATAGCATATGCCTTTCGGCATTTCAAGTATGCCCTACTTCCACCACTTGTAAACGGTGGGCTTGCTCAATCCTGTCTCTCGAATGCAGTCCGCTTTCTTTCCTGCTGGGTGGCTCTCCTGCCATTCTCTGACTGTCTGCTCCGCTGTTCCACTCCCTTTTGGTCTACCCTCTTTTACTTCTTCTCCTAACTGCTTTTTTAAAGCTTTCATAGTATTCATAACCTTTACATGGTCTTTTTGCTTTCTGTAATTCCGCTTATTTGCTGGTATCGTAACCTTTGTGTTGTCCTCTATCCATTCCCGGCTTGCTATCGTTGACAGCCTTTTTCTGTCCCCTTTCAATGCCCGAAGAGCGTCTTTCACATCTGCCCGGCTGAAATGGTTGTCCTCGTCCTCGGTAAGGCTCTCTAAATGGTCCAGGAACGCATAGGCGTCTCTCCGTATCTTCTGCTCGGATATGCCACACTTCAAGCCATAAGAGCACAACGCCATAATAGAAAAGTAACGCCCTCCGGCTTTCACTTCCTCGGTTATTTTCCGTTTCCACCACTCATATAAAGCTTCGTTACATACCCACGTACCGCCCTGCTTCTTACTTTTCTGCTTCGGCTCTCCCTGCACGATCCGCTTCTCATACCATTCCGGGTACAGCTCCTTTGCTTCTTCCAGCGTAACGGTACTTTTTCTTCTCGGCTTCTCGTACAACGGAGCAAGGTCTACCTTACAGCTCGGTATGCTGGCTTTTATGTCCTCCAGCGTGTAACGGTTCTCTGACAGCTTATAGGCTTTTACTGGGAAATCTGCACCCAGCTTCGACTGACTCCCCACACACCGGAAACCTTGATAAATTCCGGTTATATCCGGGCTGTCCGGACGGATAGAGCTGGTATCATTCCATAGCCGCCGGATAAAGGCTTCTTTCAGCTCCGCAAGCACTTCTTCCCGGTTTCGATACAACTGAACCGGCTCCTGCAAGAAATAGTAAAGATGTACCCCCTTGCCGGAGCTGACAAGATAAGTCGGACGAAGCTGCACACCATTCCCAAACTGCTTCAACAGGTTCTTTAACTGCTGTTTGCCTACATAATCCACGTCCACCACCACCGCAAACAGCTCATGAGCGTTCTCTTTCGTGTGTGACTTTCCGTAAAAACTAATAGGCGGTATCAGCCCAAACCTATCTCCTATGACCTTATCCAGCATTTTCAGACTATCATCAATTACCCACTGCCGGGTTCTTCCTTTGCCAGACGGTCTAATCTGTGTCGCTATAATATTACCTTTTCCGTCCTCCGGCTCTTGCTGGAGACTGCCAGCCGGAAACAACTCCCGATAGAAATCATGAGGACTTACTTCCGGGTATCCCCTCTCCAACATAAGGGCTTCTTTCTCCCGATAAGCAGACTTCCACTCATACCCTCTTTTATCTCTCCTTTTGGTGTATTTTGCCATAGTCTTTTGCACCTCACTCCCTCTCGCCTTGACCGCTAATCTTATCAATGAGTTTTTTTTAC
>NZ_QUJD01000040.1:0-6253 GCF_003480555.1 Blautia sp. AM29-29 | reverse complement strand
AGCGTACCAAAGGGAGCGATACGCCGCTGTGAGATTCAGGGGAGGAACGACACCGGGGAGAACTGGCGAACTGACACCGAAATGATACCGAAACACGACAATCTGATAGGGGGATAGTCTACCCTATCGCTGATACTTCGGGAGATTTTAATCGGCTCTATGGCTGTAATTTTGCCGAAAATCGCCCCGAAACCATACACTAAAACGGGAGGAAACACAATATGCCGAGAATGAGCAAAAAGAGGAAGCATGAGCTTTCCTTTTACCTCAATGACCGGGGGCGTGTCACTTACAACGAATTATGCCGGAAATGCCAGCATGGGTGCAGGCAGAGCTTCCGGGCGGTTGTGATTGACTGCCCCCGTTATTTATCCAAACGAGCAAAGAAAAAGGAGGAACACACCGAATGAATTTTGAATTTATGACGATAGACACACCATTGCCGCCCTGTATGCCCTTTCCCAGAGCGTTGACAGGATTTCCAGTCAGCAGCACCGCAAAGGTCATGTACTGCCGGATGCTGGACGCTATGCTCTCCAAAGGTCAGGAGGACGAGAACGGAATCCTGTTTGTCTGCTTCCCTGTCACAGCCATTGCCGCAGTCCTGTCCCGCAGTCCCATGACGGTCAAGCGTTCTCTGAATGAACTGGAAACCGCCGGACTTATCATGCGGGTGCGTCAGGGCGTTGGAGAACCAAACAGGATTTATGTGCTGATACCGGGAAAGGAGGACGCTGCCCTTGCCTGATACCTCAAAGCTGGAAAAGCTCAACCGGGAGTTGGAGAAAAGCGAAAAGAAACTGCGGAAAGCCATCAATGATGAAAAGGCATTGCAGCACCAGTTAAAGCAGCTTACCCGAAAGGAACGGACGCACCGGCTCTGTACTCGTGGCGGTATGCTGGAAAGTTTTCTGCAAGAGCCGGAACGCCTGACAGATGATGATGTCATGCTGTTGTTGAAACTCATTTTTCACAGGCAGGACACGCAGGAACTATTGAAAAAACTGCTGGAACGGGAGAAGCCGGAAACCCCTTAGTTTACTAAGGGCGCAATTATACACCACCCAGAGGTTGGTGCATTGCGTTCTCCGAAGGCTCCTCGCCGGAGGGCTGTGATTTTCCGCAGTCATGGTCTGCTCCAAATCATACAGGGGACGCTACACTTCCCCTGCGCTGGCTGCCGCCAGCTACCCTTTTGTGGACTTGCCATCTGGGGACACCTTGCGTTGCAAGCTGTTCCCAGCCGACAAGTTTCATAAAATATGCTATCTTTTCGATAGGCAATGAAGTATAATGAAATCAGCAATAAATCAGGAATTTGAGGTCAAGGCTTAAACGGGAGGTTTATATGAAAAAATACCAATGTCCTTGCTGCGGATATTTTACCTATAATGTTCCGGCAAATGAAGATTGTGGGTATATCTGTCCCGTTTGTTTTTGGGAGAATGACCCGTTCATTGCTTCTGATAACGAACCAAGCGACTCTAATCATGGAATAACACTAAAAGAAGCGAAATCCAATTTCTCAAAATTTGGTGCTTGTGAAAAAGAAATGTTATGTTATGTCCGACCACCGAGAGAT
Source organism: Blautia sp. AM29-29 (assembly GCF_003480555.1). NCBI lineage: Bacteria > Bacillati > Bacillota > Clostridia > Lachnospirales > Lachnospiraceae > Blautia > Blautia sp. AM29-29. The sequence goes on along the minus strand of NZ_QUJD01000040.1, from coordinate 4,671 downwards.
GATGAAAAGAAAATTTCATAGCAACAATGTCGAAGTTATGGAGGGAATAAAAGTGAAGGACACTGCTAAGAGAGCAATAGTTACAGTTATTGTGTTTGTTATAATTTATGTTTTATCTGGTCCAATTATCGGATATACAAACTACGATATGTATTTGAAAGGAATTGAATTTTTATCAGCGGTAATCGGAGCAGGATGTTACTGGATAGGAAGCAATAAAAAATAGTTCTTGAATTTGACAAAGGAGTTGGAAGTATGAAAAGAATAGGTACAGCATTGACTATCGTGTTCATCATCGCTGGATTTGCAATTTCCTTTTTTATTGGACACTATGTGAGCGACAAGTCACATACAGAAAGTCGAGCAGCACAATTTGATAAATATATTTCTCGTGCGATTGATACAATCAAAGATAAAGGTCTGTCCATTGATGGCGCCCCAGAAGCGATAGCCAGCAATATTTGGGTGGCACACGAATTTTGTGATAGCCCTGAAATTTCCGCAGAACTCAGCAATCTGTGGAATACCATTGTATATGAAAAAGATGTGCTTCTCGGTCAAGAAGATGTGTTGACTGCTCAACTGAAAGATATTTTGGAAAAATGTCAATAGTCTTTGCAAATTTTCTATTTATCATTCACTCATCGGGTCAACTTGTCCCGAACTTTTACAACTAAATACCCGCCGCCCACACAGCGGCACATCGAGCAGGAAATCTGAAAAAAGGTCTCCTGCTTTTTTTCTGCCCAAAATGAGGTGGTAAAACGCCACCCCATCCACCAATTAGCGAAAGGAGGAACACGAAATGCCCTGTCCACACAACGAAATCACGATTGTGCAGCGCAGCCAGCGGCAGTCTGCGGTTGCCGCCGCTGCTTACCAGAGTGGCGAAAAGCTGTTCTGTGAATATGACCAGCAAGTGAAGCACTACCCGGAAAAGCGTGGCATCATCCACAATGAAATCCTGCTCCCGGCAAATGCCCCGCCGGAGTATGCAGACCGCAATACCTTATGGAACGCCGCCGAAGCGGTGGAAAAACAATGGAACTCCCAGCTTGCAAGGCGGTGGGTGCTTACCATCCCAAGAGAGATACCGCCCGACCAGTACGCTGTCCTCATCCGGGAGTTTTGTCAACAGCAGTTTGTTTCCAAAGGCATGATTGTTGACTTTGCCATCCATGACACCCACCCGCCGGGACACAACCCCCACGCCCATGTCCTGCTGACCATGCGGGCAATGGACGAACATGGGAAATGGCTTTCCAAGAGCCGCAAGGTTTATGACCTTGACGAGAATGGGGAACGGATAAAGCTGCCATCCGGCAGGTGGAAAAGCCACAAGGAGGATACGGTTGACTGGAACGACCGGAAGTATTGTGAAATCTGGCGGCATGAATGGGAGGTCATCCAGAACCGCTATCTGGAAGCCAATGACCGCCCGGAGCGTGTGGACTTGCGTTCCTATGCCAGACAGGGGCTTGATATAGTCCCCACTGTCCATGAAGGGGCGGCTGTCCGGCAGATGGAAAAGCGAGGTATTCAGACGAATATCGGCAACCTGAACCGGGAAATCAGAGCCGCCAACCGCCTGATGAAGTCCATCCGGCAGCTTATCCAAAACCTCAAAGGCTGGATTACCGAGCTGGGAGAAAAACGGAAAGAGCTGCTTGCACAAAAAGCGGCGGAGGAAGCGACACTTCTTCCCAATCTGTTGATGAAGTATATGGAGATACGAAAGGAAGAACGGAAGGACTGGACAAGGGCTGGACAGAACCGGGGGACTTCACAGGACTTAAAGGCAGTCAGCGAAGCCCTGTCCTATCTCCGGCAAAAGGGGCTTTCCACTGTGGAGGACTTAGAAGCATTTCTGGAATCTTCCGGGAAATCAGCCGCAGATTACCGCAATCAGATGAAGCCAAAGGAAGCCCGAAGCAAAGTGATTGACGGGATTCTTGCCAGCCGGACAGACTGCAAGGAATGTAAGCCTGTCTATGAGAAGTACCAGAAGATATTTTTTAAGAAAACAAAGGAGAAATTCAAACAGGAACACCCGGAGGTTGCCCGATATGCGAAAGCCGCCGCCTACCTTGCCAAGCACCCAGACGATAAGGACAGTACCCAAAAGGAACTGCAAGAGGAGCAGGAAAAACTTCTGGAAGAAATCGCAGAGCTGAAAGTACCGCTGACCGAGGTACAGGAGGATTTGAAGAAGCTGCGGGACATCCGCTACTGGGTACGGAAAGCCACACCCGGCACAGAGGAAAGCAAAGAGCCGCCCAAGAAGCAGCCCATCAAAGAAGTCTTGCTGGATAAGGCAGACGAGAAAAAAGCACAAAGAACTGCCCCGGCGCAGACAAAACACAAACAACAGGATATGGAACTTTAACAGGCACTTGCCATTTTCAATCAGAGAATGTCAGGTGCTTTTTTGTTTTCAAGGAGGGATAGATTTGAATGTATTTGAAGCTGTGAAGCAGTCCGTCACAACAAGACAGGCTGGGGAGCATTATGGAATCCATGTAGGTCGGAACGGGATGGCTTGCTGCCCGTTCCATAACGATAAAACCCCAAGCATGAAGCTGGATCGGCGTTACCACTGCTTCGGCTGCGGTACGGATGGGGATGTGATTGATTTTACCGCCGCCCTGTATGGGCTGGGAAAGAAAGAAGCCGCCGTACAACTGGCACAGGACTTTGGAATTTCCTATGAGGACTGGAAACCGCCGGGAAAGGTAAAAAAGCCCAAGCCCCGGCAGAAATCCCCGGAGGAACAGTTTCAGGAAGCAAAGAGCCGCTGCTTCCGTATTCTTGCCGACTATCTCCACCTGCTCCGGGCATGGAGAAAGGAATATGCCCCGCACTCCCCGGAGGAATCCTTTCATCCCCGGTTTGTGGAAGCCTTACAGAAGCAAGACCAAGTGGAATATCTGCTGGATGTGCTGCTCTTTGGGGAAACGGAGGAAAAAGCGGCTTTGATTACGGACTACGGAAAGGATGTGATACAGCTTGAACAGCGAATGGCAGAACTTGCAGCCGCAGCCGCAGCAAGAACTAAAAAACACCATGAACGCCATGCAGCCGCCCCAGAGCATTGAGGAAATCAAGGCGGGGCTGGAAACCACCGAGAAAGGCGGTGTCCGTCAGAGCATACGGAACTGCCTGACCGTATTCCAGCGTGACCCGCTGCTTTCCGGGGCTATCGCATACAACATCCTGACTGACCGCAAGGACATCATAAAGCCCATCGGTTTTCACAGGGAAAGCACCGCCCTGAACGATACGGACATGAAGTATCTGCTTCTTTATCTGGAAGAAACCTACGGGCTTACCAATGAGAAAAAGATTGATAATGCCATCGGGATTGTGGCGAATGAAAACAAGTACCATCCCATCCGGGACTATTTAAGCGCCCTTGTGTGGGACGGTACAGAACGAATCCGTTTCTGCCTGCGGCACTTTCTGGGGGCTGACGCAGACGATTACACCTATGAAGCGTTGAAGCTGTTCCTGCTGGGTGCAATCTCACGAGCCTTTCAGCCGGGGTGCAAGTTTGAAATCATGCTTTGTCTGGTAGGCGGTCAGGGGGCTGGAAAGTCCACATTCTTCCGTCTGCTGGCAGTCCGGGACGAGTGGTTCTCCGATGATTTGCGGAAGCTGGACGATGACAATGTGTACCGCAAGCTGCAAGGTCACTGGATTATCGAAATGTCGGAAATGATGGCAACCGCCAACGCCAAGAGCATTGAGGAAATCAAGTCATTTTTAAGCCGACAGAAAGAGGTTTACAAGATACCCTATGAAACCCACCCGGCAGACCGCCCCCGCCAGTGCGTGTTTGGCGGCACTTCCAATGCTCTTGACTTCCTGCCCCTTGACCGTTCCGGCAACCGCCGCTTTATCCCCGTCATGGTGTACCCGGAGCAAGCCGAGGTTCACATTTTGGAGGACGAAGCTGCTTCCAGAGCCTATATTGAGCAGATGTGGGCGGAAGCGATGGAGATTTACCGAAGCGGCAGGTTCAAGCTGGCTTTCAGCCCCGCCATGCAGCGGTATCTCAAAGAACACCAGCGGGATTTTATGCCGGAGGACACCAAAGCCGGGATGATACAGGCGTATCTTGATAAGTACACAGGGAGTATGGTCTGTTCAAAGCAGCTCTACAAGGAAGCCTTGAACCATGCCTTTGACGAGCCGAAGCAATGGGAAATCCGGGAAATCAACGAGATTATGAACCAGTGCATTGACCGCTGGCGGTACTTCCCGAACCCAAGAATGTTTTCCGAATATGGCAGACAAAAGGGCTGGGAGCGTGAAAACCCGGCAACGGACTCCGGCAACCCGTCTGAAAAAACGATGGACGGTTTTGTGGAGGTCACAGAACAGATGGAGCTTCCATTCTGAAAATGGCAGCCCGTTGCCCCCCCTGTTGCTATCCCGTTGCCGAGCCGGTTGCCGGGGAAAATCCTGAAACTATCGGCTTTTCTCCCCTATGACAACCAAAACAACAGAAAAATAAAAGAAAAGTATAAATAGTAACCATCGCCAGATTGAGATTGTTTGCAAGGTCTTTTGAAGCCCGTTGCTGGACTTCGTTGCCGACACCCTCTGTCTGGCTATTTTCATGTATGGAGGATAACTGCCTATGGCAAAAAACAAAACAGAGATTCATGT
>NZ_QUJD01000004.1:0-197266 GCF_003480555.1 Blautia sp. AM29-29 | reverse complement strand
AAGATGTACCTTGAAAACCGCATATACAATCTATATTGAAAACGTTAAAACGTTAGAGATAGGAAAAGACATCCGAGGCATCATGTGTGAGAGCATGTGATGTTATCAAACCAGAGATAATCGAAAGATTATTGAATCAATTGCTTTTAAAGCAGAGAACACAAAAGCCTGTCATCAACGCTATGATGGCAGCGGACCAAGAATACAGGTCAAGCATTAAGAGCGCAGGGTGGATGCCTTGGCACTGAGAGCCGATGAAGGACGTGATAAGCTGCGAAAAGCTTCGGGGAGGAGCAAATATCCATTGATCCGGAGATATCCGAATGGGGAAACCCACTTGAGCAAACCTCAAGTATCCATACGCCAATCCATAACGTATGGAAGGGAACCGGGGGAACTGAAACATCTAAGTACCCCGAGGAGAAGAAAGAAACCTCGATTTCCAAAGTAGCGGCGAGCGAAATGGAAAGAGCCCAAACCGTGGTGCGTGCACCGCGGGGTTGTGGACTGCATAAGGTACTCGAATCAATAGCCGAACAGTTTTGGGAAATCTGATCAGAGAGGGTGAAAATCCCGTAGGCGAAATTGATGAGAGGCTGGCAGGATCCAGAGTACCACGAGACACGGGAAACCTTGTGGGAAGCAGGAGGGACCACCCTCCAAGGCTAAATACTCCTCAGTGACCGATAGCGCATAGTACTGTGAAGGAAAGGTGAAAAGGACCCCGGGAGGGGAGTGAAAGAGAACCTGAAACCCTGTGTTTACAAGCTGTGGAAGTGCCTTATGTGCACAACCGCGTACTTTTTGTAGAACGGTCCGGCGAGTTACGTTTACTGGCAAGGTTAAGCACTGCAGGTGCGGAGCCGAAGGGAAACCAAGTCTTAAGAGGGCGCAGAGTCAGTAAGAGTAGACCCGAAACCGGGTGATCTACCCATGTCCAGGCTGAAGCTGCCGTAAGAGGTAGTGGAGGGCCGAACGCACATCCGTTGAAAAGGGTGGCGATGAGGTGTGGGTAGGGGAGAAATTCCAATCGAACCCGGAGATAGCTGGTTCTCCTCGAAATAGCTTTAGGGCTAGCCTCGATGGAGTCTTACGGAGGTAGAGCACTGAATTTCTAAGGGGGCGTCAAAGCTTACCAAGGGATATCAAACTCCGAATGCCGTAAAGATGCTCATCGGGAGTCAGACTGCACGAGATAAGTTGGGCAGTCAAAAGGGAAAGAGCCCAGACCTGCTGCTAAGGTCCCAAAGTACGTGTTAAGTGGAAAAGGATGTGGGATTTCGAAGACAACTAGGATGTTGGCTCAGAAGCAGCCACACATTCAAAGAGTGCGTAATAGCTCACTAGTCGAGAGGTCCTGCGCCGAAAATGTCCGGGGCTGAAACACGACACCGAAGCACAGGATACCGTATGGTATGGTAGAGGAGCATTGCTGGCGCGATGAAGCAGTACCGGAAGGAGCTGTGGAGTGCCAGGAAGAGAGAATGCCGGAATGAGTAGCGAGAGAGAGGTGGGAATCCTCTCGGCCGAATATCCAAGGTTTCCAGGGTAAAGCTGATCTGCCCTGGGTAAGTCGGGGCCTAAGGAGAGGCAGAAATGCGTATCCGATGGACAGCAGGTTGAGATTCCTGCACTATCTTAAAACAGAACTGTGGGGACATTTGTGGAAAGCACAGGCGCGGAACGGAAAGCCGCGTGCAAGCGAAGGAGGAGTCACATAGGAAAAACCGTGTGGCAATCCAAAGGCGTGATGCGGACCGAACTAAAGTAGGGAAGTGTGTGAGCCATGAATCAAGAAAAGCCGCTATTGTTTTTAAGATACCCGTACCGTAAACCGACACAGGTGGATGAGGAGAGAATCCTAAGGCCGGCGGAAGAAGCATTGTTAAGGAACTCGGCAAAATGACCCCGTAACTTCGGGAGAAGGGGTGCCAACGAGAGTTGGCCGCAGAGAATAGGCTCAAGCAACTGTTTAGCAAAAACACAGGTCTATGCAAAACCGTAAGGTGAGGTATATGGGCTGACGCCTGCCCGGTGCTGGAAGGTTAAGAGGAGAGGTTAGCGCAAGCGAAGCTTTGAATTTAAGCCCCAGTAAACGGCGGCCGTAACTATAACGGTCCTAAGGTAGCGAAATTCCTTGTCGGGTAAGTTCCGACCCGCACGAAAGGCGTAATGATTTGAGCGCTGTCTCGACAATGCATCCGGTGAAATTGAAGTACCAGTGAAGATGCTGGTTACCCGCGCCAGGACGGAAAGACCCCATGGAGCTTTACTCCAGTTTGGTACTGGGGTCCGGCAGTGCATGTACAGGATAGGTGGGAGGCTGTGAACCTGGAACGCCAGTTTCAGGGGAGCCATTGTTGGGATACCACCCTTGTGCTGCTGGGCTTCTAACCAGCGGCCTTTATCAGGCCGGGGGACAATGCCAGACGGGGAGTTTGACTGGGGCGGTCGCCTCCGAAAGGGTATCGGAGGCGCTCAAAGGTTCCCTCAGAATGGTCGGAAACCATTCGAAGAGTGCAAAGGCAGAAGGGAGCTTGACTGCGACACCGACGGGTGGAGCAGGTACGAAAGTAGGACTTAGTGATCCGGTGGTATTAAGTGGGAATGCCATCGCTCAACGGATAAAAGCTACCCTGGGGATAACAGGCTTATCACTCCCAAGAGTTCACATCGACGGAGTGGTTTGGCACCTCGATGTCGGCTCATCGCATCCTGGGGCTGTAGTAGGTCCCAAGGGTTGGGCTGTTCGCCCATTAAAGCGGTACGCGAGCTGGGTTCAGAACGTCGTGAGACAGTTCGGTCCCTATCCGGCGTGGGCGTAGGATATTTGAGAGGAGCTGTCCTTAGTACGAGAGGACCGGGATGGACTGACCTCTGGTGTACCGGTTGAACCGCCAGGTTCACGGCCGGGTAGCCAAGTCGGGAAGGGATAAACGCTGAAGGCATCTAAGCGTGAAGCCCCCCTCAAGATGAGATATCCCATTCGAAAGAAGTAAGACCCCTTGAAGACGACGAGGTAGATAGGGCAGAGGTGGAAGTGCCGTAAGGCATGGAGCTGACTGTTACTAATCGGTCGAGGGCTTGACCTAATTGGTTGTGTTCACAAGATGGAATGATAGATGTGTAGTGTATGCGGTTTTGAAGGTATATCAAATATCTTCAATTAAATAATCCTCGATAGCTCAATGGTAGAGCATTCGGCTGTTAACCGAAGGGTTGTTGGTTCGAGCCCAACTCGGGGAGTGAATGAGACCTGCAGGGATCCTGCAGGTCTTTTCGTATATTGAGTTGCCCTGTGTGATGTGATACAATAAGGCGTAGCTACTGTAAACGATGAAGGAGAAAAGAAAGATGAATGAAAGTTATACCAGTTTTGCCCAGGTATATGACATGTTCATGGACAACGTGGATTATCCTGCCTGGAGCAAATATCTGATTCAGCTTTTAAAAGAATATCAGGTGGAAGACGGACTGGTGCTCGATCTTGGATGTGGAACGGGGAATATGACCGAGCTGCTCGCCAAAGAGGGCTACGATATGATCGGCGTGGACAATTCTGAGGATATGCTCGAGATTGCCAGTGAAAAACGCGCCGAGTCCGGCTTAAACATTTTATATCTGCTTCAGGATATGCGGGAATTTGAGCTCTACGGAACCGTGAAGGCGGTTGTGAGCATCTGTGATTCCATCAACTATATTCTGGAGGAAGACGATCTGCGGGAAGTCTTCTCGCTCGTCAACAATTATCTGGACCCGAAGGGCATGTTTATCTTTGATCTGAATACCAAGTATAAATATGAACAGATGGGTGAGACTACGATTGCGGAAAACCGCGAGGAGGCAAGCTTTATCTGGGACAATTACTATGACCCGGAGGAAGAGATCAACGAATATGAGCTCGCCATTTTCATCCCGGAGGGAGAAGATTCCGATCTGTACCGTAAATTTGAGGAGGTACATTATCAGAGAGCGTATGATCTTGCGACGATCTGCCGCTTATTGGAAGAGGCAGGCATGGAGTTTGTAACGGCCTACGATGCATTCACAAAGGATGCGCCGAGACCGGAGAGCGAACGTATTTATGTCGTAGCAAGAGAAAAAGGAAAAAGTGAGAAATAGGAGAGAAACATGGATTATATTGTAAGAGCAACAGCGGCAGACGGACAGATTCGTGCGTTTGCAGCGACAACAAGAGAAACCGTAGAGACAGCACGCCAGGATCACAACACGAGCCCGGTTGCAACCGCAGCGCTGGGCCGCCTTCTGACGGCAGGTGCAATGATGGGCGTTATGATGAAGGGAGATAAAGACCTTCTGACCCTGCGCATCCATGCCGGCGGACCGCTGAACGGCATTACCGTAACAGCAGATTCCAAAGGAAATGTAAAAGGTTACGTCGGAAACCCGGACGTCGTGATTCCGGCCAACAAAAAAGGAAAACTTGACGTGGCAGGTGCTGTCGGCGTCGGATTCATGGATGTCATCAAAGACCTGGGACTGAAAGAGCCGTACGTCGGACAGTGCGTTCTGCAGACGAGTGAGATCGCAGAGGATCTGACCTACTATTTTGCAACGAGTGAGCAGGTTCCGTCCAGCGTCGGACTCGGTGTGCTGATGAACAAAGACAATACCGTCCGTCAGGCCGGCGGCTTTATCATTCAGCTGATGCCGTTCTGCGATGAGAAAGTCATTGAAAAACTGGAGCAGCGTCTGGCAGAAGTCAATTCCGTTACCGCATTCCTTGACGAGGGCCTGACTCCGGAGCAGATTCTTGAAAAACTGCTTGGAGACATGGACCTTGTGATCAACGATACCGTGCCGACCCAGTTTTACTGCAACTGCAGCCGTGAGCGTGTATCGAAAGCGCTGATAGCGGTCGGAAGAAAAGAACTGAACGAGATGATTCAGGAAGCAAAACCGGTGGAGCTGAAATGCCATTTCTGCAACAGCGCCTATGAATTTTCTACCGAGGATCTGAAAGAATTATTGCGTAAGAGCAAATAGCAGTACTGTTTCAGGCGAAACGGAGGCTGTGAGAGCTTCTGTTTGCAGAAAATCTGTAACAGGGAACCAGATAGTGGAGGAAGAAAGAGATGAAACAGGGATTCGTAAAAGTTGCCGCCGCTTCCTGTGCGGTAGTGGTAGCGGATGTCAGAGAAAATACGAGAGTCATTCTGGAAACGATTCATAAAATGGAGGGCGAGGGAGCAAAGGTGATGGTGCTCCCGGAGCTGGCTCTCACCGGCTACACCTGTAGTGACTTATTCTGGCAGAGTCAGATGATTGATGCGGCGAAAGAAGGATTAAAGGAAATTGCCGATGGTACGAAAGAGACCGATGCGCTGATTTTTGTCGGACTGCCGTGGGAACAGGGCGGAAAGCTGTTCAATGTAGCCGCTGTGCTCTGTCACGGAGAGCTTCTCGGCATTGTGCCGAAAAAGTATCTGCCGAACTACAATGAATTTTATGAGCTGCGTCATTTTACGCCGGGAAAAGAAGCGGTGACAACAACGGAATTTTTTGGAAAAGAGGTTCCGTTTGGCATGAATCTGCTCTTCCAGTGTGAAAAAATGCCGCGTCTTAAGGTTGCGGCAGAGCTCTGTGAGGATCTCTGGACCCCAAATCCGCCGAGTGTGGCGCATGCGCTGGCCGGTGCGACAGTGGTCGTAAACCTTTCTGCCAGTGATGAAATGGTTGGAAAAGACAGTTACCGGAGAAGCCTTGTGAGCGCACAGTCGGCGCGTCTGATCTGCGGCTATATTTATGCGACAGCAGGTGAGGGCGAGTCGACGACAGATCTTGTCTTTGGCGGACAGCATCTGATTGCTGAAAACGGAACCATTCTTGCCGAGGCAAAACGATTTGAGAATCAGATCATTTGTGCAGATCTCGATGTGGATCGTCTCACAAGTGAGCGCAGAAGGATGACCACGTATCCGGAGCAGAGAACCGATGGGTATCAGGTCGTTCGATTCTCCTTGTCAATAGAAGAGACAAAGCTGACCCGTTACTTCGATCCACGGCCATTCGTACCGTCGGATAAGCATAACCGCGATCAGCGATGCGACGAAATTTTAAATATTCAGGCTATGGGACTGAAAAAACGTCTGGCGCATACCCATTGCCAGAGCGCAGTTATCGGTATTTCCGGTGGACTTGACTCGACGCTGGCATTGCTTGTAACGGCAAGAGCATTTGATCTGCTCGGGATTCCGAGAAAGCAGATCCTGTCTGTAACGATGCCGTGTTTTGGAACGACAGACCGTACGTATCAGAATGCATGTGAGCTGACGAGATGCCTTGGCGCAACCTTAAAAGAGATCGATATCAAGGAGGCTGTCAATCTTCATTTCCGTGATATCGGACAGAATCCGGAGAAACACGATGTGACGTATGAAAACGGACAGGCGCGTGAGAGAACCCAGATTCTGATGGATCTTGCCAACCAGTCCGGCGGTATGGTTATCGGAACGGGTGATCTTTCCGAGCTGGCACTTGGCTGGGCAACGTACAATGGCGACCATATGTCGATGTATGCCGTCAATGCGTCCGTACCGAAAACCCTGGTGCGCCATCTGGTGCAGTATTATGCGGACACCTGCGGGGAAAAAGCACTTTCCGATATCCTTCTGGATGTGCTCGACACGCCGGTCAGCCCGGAACTGCTGCCGCCGAAAGATGGTGTCATTTCTCAGAAAACAGAAGATCTCGTCGGACCGTACGAGCTTCATGATTTCTTCTTATACTATATGCTGCGTGTGACGTACGAACCGCTCAAGATTTACCGTGTGGCAAAACTTGCATTTGCCGGTGTCTACGATGATGCGACGATCTTAAAATGGCTGAAAACGTTCTACTGGAGATTTTTCGCGCAGCAGTTCAAACGCTCCTGCCTGCCGGATGGCCCGAAGGTCGGAAGCGTTGCGGTATCCCCGCGCGGCGACCTGCGTATGCCGAGTGATGCGTGCGTGAAGCTCTGGAGAGAGGAACTCGACCAGCTGTAAAAAACAAAACAGGAAATACGGAAAGAAACAAAGATAATCCAAATTGGTGCAGACAATCAAATTTTGAGATGCACGACAGAAAAAAGGCTTCGGAGCAGAAGAATGCTTCGAGGCCTTTTCGCATGGAAAGATCAGGATTCTGAGGAGGAAGGATTTTGAGCCTGTTCGAGCGCCTGATTGATCGCGGAGACGAGCAGTTCGGAGGTGTAGCGGTCGTCCTCTCCGTAGATGAGGCCTTCCGTCGTCTGATTCACATAGATCTGGCTTGCGATGGAATCGAGCGCGGGCTCCATGAGCGGATACATGGCGGCGGTGGTTTCACTTAAGTTATTCAGTGAAATCGCGGTGATGCGGTCCTGCTCAACATTGACCTGCACATCGAAGGTCTGGTCGCCGAGGGAGATCGTGGAGGTGTAGATGCCGGGAATGTAGCGTGCATTTTCGGCGGAAGCAGCAGTGGTGACAGAAGGTTTTTTCGCAGAATCCTTCTTCCCGGAGAACATGATCAGAAACACCACGAGAAGAATCAGCGCGAGAGCAAGAAAAACAGCGGTGTAAACCACTTCTTTCATATGTAGTACAACAATTTTCGTTTTGGAACTCATGGGCGGGCACACTCCTTTTTGAAAAGCCGTCTGCGGGGGCGGAACAGGCGGGCGTTTTTACTATAATGTATGTGGGAAGAATGGTTTTTATGAAGGTTGTTCTACAGCAGGTTGATTGCATCAAAAAAAAGAGTCTGCTATACTGTAGCTATGTTTATTTTGGGGCAGAAATGGATCAGAACAGGAGGAGCAAGGTATGAGTCTGCAGTTTATTATGGGAAATTCGGGGGCTGGGAAATCGAGGTATGCGTATGAAAAAATTCTGGCGGAAGCGGCGTGCCACCCGGAGAAAAACTATCTGATCGTCGTGCCGGAGCAGTTTACGATGCAGACGCAGAAAGAGCTCGTGTCACTGCATCCGGCGGGCGGTATTTTAAATATTGATATTTTGAGTTTCCAGCGTCTGGCGTACCGTATTTTTGAGGAGACCGGAGGCAGCCTGTATCCGGTGCTTGAAGAGACGGGAAAAAGTCTTGTGGTAAAACGCGTTGCACAGGAAAAGAAAAAGGAGCTGACGATTCTTGGAAGCACGTTAAAGAGAACCGGTGCAGTCTCGCAGATGAAATCGCTGATTTCCGAGCTGAAGCAGTACCAGATTGCGCCGTCCGAGCTCGATATGTGGGCGGAAGAGACGGGGGAGAAAAAGCTGCTGGCGGCAAAACTGAAGGACACCGGTGTGATCTACCGCGCGTTTGAGGAATATCTGGAAAACCGTTATGTGACGGCGGAGGATGTGCTGGAAGTTCTGGCGGGGAAACTGGAAGAATCGGCGTTGATCAAAAACAGTGAGGTGCTGGTGGATGGGTTTACCGGATTTACGCCGGTGCAGATCGGTGTGCTTGGAAAACTGTTCCGGCTCTGTGCGAAGGTTTATGTGACGATTATTATGGATGAGCGGGAGGACCCGTATAAAAAGGCGATTCCGCATCAGCTTTTTGCGATGAGCCGCCAGCTTGTCCAGCAGCTCATGAAAGCGGCAGATGAAGCAGGGTGCCCGGTGGAGCCGGAAATCTGGGTCAGACGCTCGGGACATGGTCGTTTTCAGCCGGGAAGCACGATGGATCAGCTGGAGCAGAGACTGTTCCGGTATGGAAAGAGAGGATTTTCCGGAAATGGAATAGAAAAAAGACCAGAATCAGGAACGGAAGCAAAGACAGGAAATCCGGCAGCAGGATACGAGGCGAAACAGCAGGGCATCTACATCAGCGTCGCGCCGAATCCGCGTGCCGAGCTGGAAGAGACGGTGCGTCTGATCCGCCGCATGGTGCGCGAGGAGGGCATGCGTTACCAGGATTTCGCCGTTCTGACCGGAGATCTTTCTGTTTACGGCACGTATGCGCGGGAAATCTTTGAAAAATGTGGTGTTCCGTATTTCGTGGACGAAAAGCATTCCGTGCTGATGAATCCGTTCGTGGAATTTCTGCGTGCGGCGATCGAGATGGTGGTACAGAGTTTTTCGTACGAGAGCGTCTTCCGCTATCTGCGCTGCGGTCTTTCGAGTCTGGACCGCGAGGAGACGGATGCGATGGAAAACTATGTGCTCGCGCTTGGTATCCGCGGGCTGAAAGCGTATGGGGAAACCTGGACGAGGGGCTACCGCGGCATCAAGCCGGATGAAGTGCCGCAGCGCAATCTTCTGCGGGAGAAGTTCTATGCTGAAGTGCAGCCGTTTGCGGAGCGGATGAAGAAAAAAGATGCCACGGTGCGGGAGCGGACGGAGGCCCTGTACGCGTTGGCGGTACAGAATCAGATGCAGGAAAAACTCGAGGAGCGGCGGCAGCAGTTTGAACAGCAGGGCCAGGAGGCATTTGCAAAAGAATACAGTCAGATTTATGGCATCGTCATGGAGCTGCTGGACAAGATCGTCGAGGTGCTGGGTGAGGAGAAGATGACACTGGCAGAGTATCAGGAAATTCTGGAAGCGGGATTTGCGGAGGCATCTGTCGGTATTATTCCGCCGACGGCGGACCAGGTACTGATCGGTGATAATGAACGGTCGCGTCTGAAGGACATCCGCGTGCTGTTTTTCGTCGGCGTGAATGACGGGCTGATTCCGCGCCACGACGCGGGCGGCGGCATTCTCTCGGAATATGACCGCGAGGAGCTGGAACGGGCGGATGCGAAGCTGTCCCCGACGGCGCGGGAGACGATGTATCAGCAGAAATTCCATCTCTACCGAAATCTGACAAAACCGTCGGAGCGGCTGTACCTTTCCTTTACGAAAGCGGGCGCGTCCGGCGAGGCGCAGAATCCGTCGTATCTGATTAACGAAATCCGAAAACTCTTCCCGGAGATTCCGGTGCGGGATATTGAAAAAGAGGAAAAACCGGAGGAAAAACTGGAAATGCCGCGTTCCGGCGAGGCACTGTTTCTGGAGGAGCTTGGCAGAGCGGCGGAGGGAGAGATCGATCCGCTGTTTGAGGAGCTTTACCGCTGGTATGCAGCACATCCGGAGGCGGGAATTCCGGCGGAGACGTATCGAAAAGCGGCGTTTCTGCGCTGTGCGGACGGTGTAATCGGAAAGAGTGCGGCATCGGCACTGTACGGAGATACGTTAAAAAACAGTGCAACGCGGCTGGAAAAATATGCGGCGTGTGCGTTTGCCCACTTTATGGAGTTCGGCCTTCAGATCCGCGAGCGGGATCAGTATGAGCTGAAAGCGGCGGATATGGGAACGGTCATGCATGAGGCGCTTGAGAAGTTTTCGAAAAAACTGCAGGAGAACGGTGAGACCTGGAAGACGGTGACCGATGACACGCGTGACCGTCTGATTGAGGAGTGTGTCGAGGAGCCGATGGCGGACTATGGAAACACAATTTTTCAGAGTTCAAGCCGGAATCAGTACCGCATTATCCGCGTGAAGCGGATCCTGAAACGAACTGTCTGGGCACTGCAGCAGCAGATCCGGCAGGGAGAATTTGAGCCAGGGGAATTCGAGGTTTCGTTCTCGATGGAGGACTCGCTGTCGGCGATCAACATCGATCTGTCGGAGCATGAGAAAATGCGTCTGCGCGGACGGATTGACCGCGTGGATCTCTGCGAGACGGACGATAAGGTCTATGTGAAAATTATCGATTACAAGACGGGAAATACGTCGCTCGACCTGGTGGCGCTCTATTATGGACTGCAGCTGCAGCTTGCTGTTTATCTCGATGCGGCGATGGAACTGGAGCAGAAAAAGCATCCCGGCAAGCAGGTGGAGCCGGCGGGCGTGTTCTATTATCATATTGATGATCCGATGCTTGATCAGGAGGAGGATGAGACCGACGAGGCGTGGGGCCGGCGGATGCTGAAAGCGCTGCGGATGGACGGTCTTGTGAATGCGGACCGGAAAGTTGTGGAGCTTCTCGACCGCGTGCTTGAGGACGGAACGACATCCGATGTGATTCCGGTTGGAAAGAAGAAGGATGGAAGTTATACGAGCTATTCGAAAGTAGCATCGCCGGAGCAGTTTGATGTGATCCGTACGTACACCAGAAAGAAGGTGCGTGAGATCGGCGAGGGCATTTTTTCGGGCAATGTAAAAATTTCCCCGTATCAGCGGGACGGTGCGACGGCGTGTGCGTACTGTGAATATCAGGGAATCTGCGGTTTTGACCAGAAAATTCAGGGATACGAGTACCGCAAACTGAAGGGCATGGACACGGAACTGCTGATGAAGGCGATGCAGGAGATAACACAAAGTGATCAAAAGGAGTGACTGCCTTCCGGAAAGGAAAGAGAAATGCAGTTTTCCATGTATGAGAAAGTAATCAGCCAGAAAGAAGAGGGAGAGATAAATGGCAGTAAAATGGACAGCGGAACAGCAGAAAGTCATTGATACGAGAGACAGGAATCTTCTGGTCAGCGCGGCGGCAGGTTCCGGAAAGACGGCGGTTCTGGTAGAGCGGATCCTTGCGATGGTAAAGGATCCTGTGCGTCCGATCGATGTTGACCAGCTGCTCGTTGTGACTTTTACGCGGGCAGCGGCAGGTGAGATGAAAGAGCGAATCGGCCGTGCGCTGCAGCAGAGTCTCGAGGAAGATCCTGAGGATGAGCATCTGCAGAGGCAGCAGACCCTGCTTCACCATGCGCAGATCAGCACGATTCACGGATTCTGTTCGTACGTTATCAAAAATTATTTTCAGATGATCGATCTTGATCCGGTGTACCGCATGGCGGATGAAGGGGAGATCCGTCTGATGAAAAGCGATGTGATCCAGAAGGTGATGGAGGAGCGGTTTGCGGAAAAAGATCCTGCGTTTACACGGTTTGTGGAGAGCTACGCGGCGGGAAAACAGGATGACGGACTCGACGCGCTCGTGCTGAAGCTGTATGAATTTTCCATGAGTTATCCGTGGCCGGAGCAGTGGCTCGAAGAGTGCCGGGCGGCGTATCAGATCGATTCGCCGGAGGCGGTGCAGAAAAGCATCTGGGTACAGGTACTGATGGCTGAGGCGAAAAAGCGGCTCTCGAGTATTCTGGAAGGAATTGAGGAAAACCGAAAAACGGCGGTAAGCCCTGGCGGACCGTATCTGTATGACGAGGCGCTGGCATCAGATCAGCAGATGGTGGAAGAGCTGATCGAGACGGAATCGTTCGACGGAATGGTGCGCGCGATGGCCGGAATGAAGTTCAAAGCGCTTTCGCGGAAAAAGGCAGACGATGTGAGCGAGGCGCTGAAAGATCAGGTGAAGGCAGAGCGCGATGTATGCAAAAAAGAACTGCAGAAATTAAAAGAGCAGTTTTTCGAGAAGGACAGCGCCGAGATTGCGGAGGAGATTGCGGACTGCCGGGAGCCGATCGGCGTGCTGATCGATCTGACGGAGCAGTTTGCGAAAGCGTTTGCAGAGAAAAAACGGAGCAAAAATATTCTTGATTATGCCGATCTGGAACACTTTGCGCTCGAAATTCTTGTGCAGCAGGAGGACGGCCGTCTGGTGCGGACCGATGCGGCGCGGGAGCTTTCGGAACAGTTCCGCGAAATCATGATCGATGAGTATCAGGACAGCAACTTTATCCAGGAGGCACTGCTCTCTGCAGTGTCCGGCGAGGAGGAAGGCAGATGGAACCGGTTTATGGTTGGCGATATCAAGCAGAGCATCTACGGATTCCGCCTGGCGCGGCCGGAGCTGTTTCTGGAAAAATATCATACGTATGCGAAGGACGGGGAAAGCCAGCAGAGAATTGATCTCGACAAAAACTTCCGAAGCCGGCCGGAGGTGCTTGCGACGGCGAATTATGTATTCCGCAAGCTGATGAGTCCGGAACTCGGCGGCATCGCGTACGATGAGGCGGCGAGCCTCCATGCGGGAGCAGCGTTTCCTGCATTGCCGGAAATGGAAGAGGAAAAGACGGAAACGTGGCATGCGGCATATGAAACAGAACTTCTTCTGCTGGATGACAAGGCGCCCGAGCTGGAAGATGATAAGTCGCGTGAGACAAAGATGGAAACGGAGGCGGCTGCCGTTGCGGCGCGCATCCGCGAGATGGTCGGAAATGAGGAAGTCGTGGGCAAAGAGACCGGGGAATACCGGAAAATTCAGTACCGCGATATCGTAATTCTGCTTCGTGCGGTCAGCGGATGGGCGGAGACGTTTTCGCGCGTACTGCAGGCGGCGGGAATTCCGGCGTACAGCACATCAAAAACGGGATACTTTTCCACACAGGAAATCGTGACGGTGCTGAATTACCTGCATCTGTGCGACAATCCATGCCAGGAGATTCCATTTACGGCAATCTTACGCTCGCCGATCTGCGGATGCACTGATGCAGAGCTTGCTGCGGTGCGTTGTGTGGATAAAGACGTAAAAATTTATGAGGCGTGTGGAAAATATGCGGCGATAGGTGAAGATGAGGCGCTTCGGGAGAAACTGCGGCGGTTCCTCACACAGCTCGAAATGCTGCGGAGCCGTGTGCCGTACACGCCGATTCATGAACTGATTACGCAGATTCTCGAGGAGACGGGCTACGGCGGCTATGCATCCGCGATGCCGGGCGGCGTACAGCGGCGGGCAAATCTGGAGATGCTGGTGGAAAAGGCGGTGGAATTTGAGGCGACGAGTTACCGTGGACTGTTCAACTTTATCCGTTATATCGAGCAGCTTCAGAAGTATGAAGTCGATTTCGGCGAGGCGAATATTTACGGGGAGAGCGCAGACACGGTGCGTATCATGAGTATTCACAAGAGTAAAGGACTGGAATTCCCGGTTGTGTTCCTCTCGGGCATGGGCAAATCGTTTAACCAGATGGACAGCCGTGCGGCGCTTGTACTCCATTCCCGGATGGGCATCGGCGCGGATGCGATCGATCCGGAGCACCGCGTCCGTCAGGCGACACTGCAGCGGCAGATCATCCGGCAGAGCATGAAGCTGGAAAATCTGGCGGAGGAGCTGCGGGTGCTTTACGTTGCCATGACGCGCCCGAAGGAGAAGCTGATTATGACGGGCATGGCGTCGAAGCTGGAGAGCCGCGTGAAGCAGTGCGCGGCACATGCGGGGCGGCAGGAGGAGCTGCTGTCATATCAGACATTGAGCAGTGCATCCGGGTATCTCGACTGGATTTTGCCGGCATTTTCGAGAAACCGGTGTTTTGACGGGCTGTATGAACAATTCGGTCTGGCAGGGAATGCGGACAATCCGCTGTATGCGGAGAAAATTCCGGTAACGATCCGCCTTGTATCACCGGCAGGACTTGTTGAGGGAGAGGTGCTGCATCAGATGGAGCGCGCGGTGAATGAGCAGAAAATCATGGAAATTCCGAAGCAGCCGCCGAGAGAAGCGGCGCTGAAGGAACTTGTGGAGGAGCGGTTTGCCTACCAGTATCCGTATGAGAAGGAAAAACAGATTCCGGTAAAAGTTACCGTTTCGCAGCTGAAGAAGGCCGGGATGGAGGAATCCGAGATCGGAAAAGAGCTGTTCGCGCAGGAAGAACTCGTACCAATTGTGCCGGGCTTTCTGAAAAAGGATCATGTTGCGGCTCTGACGGGCTCTGACCGCGGAACGGCGTACCACCGCCTGCTGGAATGTCTCGATTACCGCAGAGCGTACAGCATCACAGAGCTGATGGCACAGACGGAGGAATTGATTGCAGAAGGAAAGATGACGAAAGAAGCAGCGGAATGCATTTATTTCAAATCGATCCTCGCTTTCGCAAAAAGTTCGGTTGGAATGCGGATGCGGAATGCCTTTTTGAATGAAACCCTGAAACGGGAGCAGCCGTTTGTGATGTCCGTTCCGGCAAGTGAGGCAGATCCGTCCTATCCGGAAGATGAAACCATTCTCGTGCAGGGAATCATTGACGCATGGTTCCCGGAGGGGGATGAGATTGTTCTTGTGGACTACAAAACGGACCGTGTGAAAGAAGCCGGGGAGCTGAAAAAGCGGTATGAAAAACAGCTCGCCTACTACCAGCAGGCACTGGAGCGGACGACAGGGAAGAAAGTGAAAGAGAAAATTATTTATTCGCTGGCACTGGATGAAGAGTTGGTATTGTAGGAAAAAACTACTAGAAAAAACAACTGTCAAAACAGGGATAAAGTATGATATCATGGTTGAGAAACAAACAGGTATTGAGAAACAAAGAGAAAAAAGGAGATTCAGCGATGATTCGAAAAATTGTTCAGATAGAGGAAGACAGATGTACAGGATGCGGGCTTTGTGCGCATGCCTGTCATGAAAGTGCGATTGCGATGGTTGACGGGAAGGCAAAGCTGATCCGGGATGACTACTGCGACGGATTCGGCGACTGCCTGCCGGTTTGTCCGGCAGATGCGATTTCGTTTGTGGAGCGGGAGGCGCTGCCGTACGATGAGGAGGCGGTAAAAGAGAACCAGCGGAAGGCAAAAGAGGCGGCCGGGCAGGAGAATACCGGAGCAGGAAAAGCAGGTGAAAACAGCTGGGCGATTGACCGTGCAGATGCGCAGGAAAATTCTGCAGCAGTTCCGTCCCGGCTCCGCCAGTGGCCGGTGCAGATCAAGCTGGTGCAGGAGCGGGCTTCGATGTTTGCAGGAGCAGACTTTCTCGTTGCGGCGGATTGTACAGCGTATGCGTATGGAAACTTCCACCAGGATTTTATTCGGGATCATGTCGTTCTCGTAGGCTGTACAAAACTTGACGATATCGATTATTCCGAGAAACTTGCGCGGATTTTCATGCGGAATGATATTAAGAGTATCACGGTTGCACGCATGGAGGTTCCGTGCTGCGCAGGAATGGAGCGTGCCGTGAAGATGGCACTGAAAGAGAGTGGAAAGAAGATTCCGGTGAAAACTGTGGTGATTTCTACGGATGGGGAAATTTTGTAGAAAATCAGATATAGTAATTAGCGTGTGCCCTTAAAAGTATTTTTAAAATTGGTACATTCTGCTTTGTGGAATACGTAAGACGAAAAAAATGAAAAGCTCGGTAAGAGGTATTAGAAAAATGAGTATGACGAAGATACAAGAGGAGCTTCTTGGTGCGCTGATCGGTCTGGCCCGGTCGGTAGATGGAAGAGGAGAAGCAGCAAAAGGTGAATCGCAGGAGTTTTCCAGTGGTGACAGCAATGGTCACCGCCCGGACAAAGCCACGCATGAGATTCTGCTTGGCGGAATTTGCGCGGCAAATCCGGAAAAAGAGCTGAGGGAAGAAGAGGGGAAATCCTGGATTGTACGCGTGGAGGCAGAAAAGAACCGTCTGAATCCGGATTGCGCAGTGTGCAAGGGAAAATGCGGCAGAACAGATAACTATGATCTCGAAGAAATGGAGACAGATGAACCGTCGGACCGGGCACGAAAAGAGCAGATTCTTGCGGAATTGTTTCCGATGGCAGAAAAACTGCAGCAGCTTCGGAAAGAAACAAAAGAGCAAAACGAAGAATTGCAGGGGGCGGTTAATTTTTTGTATAAGGCATTGTTTGCGATTGGAAACTATGTCGGGGAAAAGAGTCTGCAGAGTGTGGTGCAGGAGATGAATACCCTTTTTGTTAAATTGGAAAATGTATTGAAATAAGTAGAAAATAAGAAAAATCCTCTGTCCGGAGTGTATAAAAAACCCCGGAAACAGGGGATTTTTTGCGTTCTGCGCCAAGTGCATAAAACGTATTATCGCGTTTTCACAAAGTTTTGCAAAACAGGACCCTGTTCACCAGAACTGCCTGGGTAGGCGCAGAGCGGTACGTGATATTGTGAACACGTACGATCCGAAAAGGCGTTTATGAGGAGCGCCGTCTGATCAGAAGAAATATCCGCGGACTTCACGCAGAGCAGTATCAGGGTGACCTTACGAATGTGAAAATTCTGGATCACGGACCGGTGTTTATCAAAGTAGAACTGATCTTTACACTGAAGGGAACGTATCACAGCAGTGTTGTGATGAAAATGTACCGGCACCTTCCGAAAATTGAGTTTTCTTACCGCGTTACCGGACAAAAGATCAGACGATTCTGGTTAATACTTTTGACACACCGTTACTTTACATGGGGGAGATGGAATCCCACCCAATCCTTCTGTGCGATAACAAAGAGGAGAATAATAAACGGCCGGTTTACAGCTGGATTATGAATAACACATGGGAAACAAACTTCAAGATGGACCTGTCCGGATTCAGTGAATTCCGCTATGGAGTTGAGATTGTGGAGCAGGGAACCGCAGAGAAAGATATGGAAAGCCTGTCAGATAATGACAAGGGTGTGGTTACCTTTATTTGCGGGTAATCATTGTTCCGCGGTTTTACGGCGGTGTCAGGCAATGAGGCCATGGCTGTCTGGCGGTAGTATGAAAAACAGCAGAAGATGAAAAAAGACAGCGGGGAGTATGACAATTAGACGAAAAAGTCAGACTTTCCGCTGCTTTTTCGTTAAAAATGAAAACAGGCGAAAAAGTACTGCGTTAATATTAAGATGTTATGTGACTTAACACAAGAACACAGATTTTCTGTCTAAAAAATCAAAAGAAACAGAAGAATACTCCTCGATCTATACAAATTAGGACTGGAAAATAAGAATTTTAATATACAAAATAACGAAAAGGCTATTGACAATCTTTCTAAAAGATGTTAACATCTAAACACAAGTTAAGAAACAAATAGAGGGGCTGTTGGTAACATGGCAGAGAGAAAATCAGTATCCATGCAGGACCTGGCAGATAAGCTGGGCATCAGTAAAGTAACAGTTTCCAAGGCGCTGAACGGAAAAGACGGCGTGGGAGAAGAACTGAAAGAAAAGATTTTTGCGCTTGCGAGAGAATCCGGTTATGTCCTTCCGGACTACGGAAAACGGAAGAGCAAAAAAGTCGGTATCATCATGAGTCCGCGGTTCAGCTCCGGAGACGAAGGAAAATTTTATATGGCAATGTACGAGCGGATCATCTACGAGCTGCAGAGAGCATCCTGTTCGAGTATCATGATTTCTCCGACAACAGCAACACTCCCGTCGGACATGAACACGATACAGACCAGAGGGCTGTTCGACGGCCTGATCTTTCTTGGTATTCTCGATAAGGGTGTCCGGGAGCAGATTGCACAGATTGATCTCCCGAAGGTGTATGTGGACATCTACGATCAAACCCACAAATCCGATTCCGTCATCACCGAGAATATTTACAGCTCCTATGAGCTGACCAATTACCTGATCCAGCAGGGCCACACAGACATCGGATTTGTCGGAACCGTAGGAAGTACAACCAGTATTTCCGACCGATATCTCGGATATCTGCGGAGAATGCTGGAGGAGGGAATTTCCCCGAAAAATGAGTGGAGAATCCCGGACCGAAGCGATGAAGGCATTGCCATTCCGCTTTTGCTACCGGAGAAGCTGCCCACCGCATTTGTCTGTAACTGCGATGCCACCGCATTCAAATTAGTGCAGGCATTAAAAGAGCGTGGAATCTGCGTACCGGAGGATGTTTCCGTGACCGGTTTTGATGATTCCATTTATGCACAACTGTGCAGTCCGTCGCTCACCACGGTTGCGGTTGACACCGACGCGATTGCACGTCTTGCGGCAAAACGTATGATCAAACATATGAATGAACCGCAGAAAAAGAGCGGCGAGGTATACCGCATTCCCGGAAAGATTATTTACCGGGATTCCGTTTGTAAGATAAACGGATCAAGTGATAAGCCCGAGCAATCGGGAGAAGGAGGAAAAAATCTTGAGTAAACCAAGCAAAAAGAAAAAAGGACGCTGGACCAAGAATGACACGGAGCTGACCGTCATGGCGCTGCCGACCACCATCTGGTATATTCTGTTCTGCTTCCTGCCTATGTTCGGTCTGATCATTGCGTTCAAGAATTACAAAATCACCGGCGGAAAGAGTTTCATTTATAACCTGCTCCACAGTGACTGGGCCGGCTTCAAAAACTTTTCGTTCCTGATCAGATCCAACGACCTGTTCGTCATCCTGAGAAACACAATCCTGTATAACCTTGCATTTATCGTTCTTGGTATGGTATTTTCCGTAGGACTGGCTATCATGATCAGCCTGCTGCACAACAAAAGAGCGTCGAAGGTATATCAGACGATGATGTTCTTCCCATATTTCATGTCATGGGTTGTAGCTTCCTACTTCCTGGATGCATTCCTGAACCAGGACAACGGTCTGATCAACAGTATAATGAGAAATGCAGGCAAGGAACCGATTCAGTGGTACATGAGTGCCGGTGTATGGCCATTTATCCTGATCTTCATGTATCTGTGGAAATCTACCGGATACAACATGGTTATCTACCTGTCCAGCATTTCCGGTATTGATACCACACTGTACGAGGCAGCCGTTATGGACGGCGCCAATAAGAGACAGCAGGTATGGCACATTACCCTGCCTTGCTTAAAGAGTGTCATCATCATGATGTTCATCCTGAATGTCGGAAAGGTCTTCTACTCCGACTTCGGACTGTTCTTCCAGCTTTCTCAGGGAGCAAGCGGTTCGATCTTCAAAACGACAGCAACTATCGACACATATGTATACAACGCACTGCAGTCTTCCACTCCGATCGGAATGACTTCTGCGGCAACATTCTTCCAGTCTGTTGCATGCTGCATCACCATCCTTCTTGCCAATGCCATTGTGAAGAAGATTGATGAAGACAGCGCGATTATTTAAGGAGGTACAAAAATGGCAAAAAAGAAAAAAGATCTTGATCTGGCTTCCTCTTCACATTTAAATCAGATCCAGGGATCTACAAATGCAATTTTCAATGTTATTTTTGTGATCCTTGCCCTGGCCTGCATTATCCCGGTGGTATTCATCTTCATGATCTCGATTTCTTCCGAGCATTCGATCAAGATGAATGGCTACCAGTTTATCCCGAGTGCATACTCGCTGGATTCCTACAAATTCCTTCTTCGGGAAGGACAGATGATTGTGACTGCACTTGGCGTTTCCGTTGCGGTAACGGTTATCGGTACGGTAATCGGAGTTGCCCTTACGATGCTGATGGGTTACGTTCTTTCCAGAAGCACCTACAAACTGAACGGATTCTTCACCATGGTCGTTTTTATTCCAATGATCTTCAATGGTGGTATGATTTCTTCTTATGTAGTTAACACACAGTTCCTCAACCTGAAAAACAGTATCTGGGCGCTGATCCTTCCGCTTTGTGTTTCTTCGTTCAACGTTGTTATCTGTAAAACGTTCTTCAAGACCAACATTCCGGAATCCATCATTGAGTCGGCACAGATCGACGGAGCAACCCAGTTCCAGATTTTCGGAAAGATCGCCCTGCCGCTGTCGAAACCGCTGATGGCAACGATCGCCCTGTTCCTCACCTTCGGTTACTGGAACGACTGGTTCCAGTCTTCCCTGTACATCAGCGATACCAAGCTGTATTCCCTGCAGGCTCTGCTGGATCACGTACAGAGAAATATTGAGGTGATGGCAAACAACCCGTCTCTTGGCGTTACCACGGCACAGTACATGAACTCGATGCCAAAAGAGGGCGCCCGTATGGCGATGGCAATCATCATCATCATCCCGATCGCATGCTGCTATCCGTTCTTCCAGAAATACTTCATTTCCGGTCTGACGGTCGGTGCGGTAAAAGGCTGATCGACCATTTACCTTTACGGATCTCATACTGAAGCAAAAGGCTTCGGTTAAGGATAATTTCAACATTCTATATTTTATATCAGGAGGATGCTACAATGAAAAAGAAACAGTTTTTAGCTCTTGCACTTTCTGCTGTTATGGCCGGTGGCATGCTGGCAGGCTGCGGAAGCAGCAACGGAAGCAGCAGCTCTTCAAAGAGTGATGCAAAAGATGAAGTTGTTACACTGAAATGGATTCAGGTTGGTAACGGAATGCCGAAGGATTATGATGAGTGGCTTGCACAGATCAACCCATATCTGGAGGAGAAAATCGGCGTTAATGTAGACATGGAAATCGTTCCGTGGGGTGACTGGGATAACAGAAGAAGCGTTATCACAAACTCCGGCGAGTATTTCGATATCCTGTTCACCGACCAGAACCGTTACTCTTCTGAGGTGAACACCGGCGCACTGATGGACATTACAGATCTGCTCAAAGACAACGCTTCCGAGCTGTATGACATGATTCCGGAAGATTACTGGAAAGCAGTAGAAGTAAATGGAAAAATCTACGGCGTACCGACCTACAAAGACAGCTCCCTTTCCGAGTACTTTGTATGGGATCAGGATATTGCAGACAAATATAACATTGATGTAAATTCTGTAACAGATTTCAATACTCTGTACGATGCTCTGAAGACAGTAAAAGAGGGCGAAGGCGGATCTCCGTACTTCATGTCCAAAAATGGTGCAAACTTCCTGCTGAACCTGAACTACGATGATTTAAGCTCCGGACTTCCGGCAATCGGCGTTAAATACGGCGATGACAGCAAGACCGTTGTCAATCCGCTGGATGACGAAGAAATCCTTTCCAACCTGGATATCGTTCGTAAAATGTATCAGGAGGGCATCATCAACGGAGACGCTCCGACAGCAGATGATTCCAGCAAATACGCAATGTTCTTTGTTGCACAGGGATGGAGCGGCGCTGCAAAAACAACATGGGGTCCGAACAATGGTATCGCCAATTGTTCAGCAGTACAGTATGGCAACACAGTCGTTTCCAACACAACTGTACGTGGTTCCATCAATGGTATTTACTCCGGATGCAAGCACCCGGACAAAGCACTTCAGCTTCTGAACCTGGTAAATACGGATTCCAAAGTACGTGACTGGTTCTACTATGGAGCAGAAGGAAAAGACTTCGAGTACACCGATGACAATAAGGTACACCGCCTGACCACTGACTGGGGTATGGCCGGATATACCCAGGGTACTTTCTTCAACGTAACTCAGACAGACGATGTTGACTTCAACCAGTGGGATGAAGTAGAAGAGCTGAACGAGAAAGCAACTCCGTCTGAGATGCTTGGATTCAACCTGGATACCTCCAACATCGAAACAGAGCTTGCAAACTGCCGTGCCGTATATGAGAAATACTATTCTGAGTTATTCACCGGCGCACAGGATCCGAGAGAGCTTGTAAAAACAATCGATGCAGAGCTTGAGACCGCAGGCTGGGAGACCATCCGCGAAGAAGCTCAGAAACAGATTGACGCACAGAAATAAGTCTGATACATTAATTTTATAAGAACTACAACAGGGCATTTTCGATTGCGGAGATGCCCTGTTGTAGAATAACGGGAAATGAGAAAAATTGAGCGAAAGGATGAAAAAAGAATGAAAGAGACCTTACCAAAGTCCATTCAGGAGCTGATTTTAAGCCTGAGAGAAAAACTGAAAGACGAGCCGGAAATCGTTGATATGTTTGAACGATGCTACTCCAATACCCTCGACACAACCGTAAAGAAAATGGAGGACGGCAGCACCTACGTCATCACCGGAGATATCCCGGCCATGTGGCTGCGTGACTCGGTAGCACAGCTGCGCCCGTACCTTGTTCCGGCGCAGAACGACCCGGAGCTGGCTGACCTGATCGCAGGCCTGATCCGCCGCCAGTTTATGTGCATCAACATTGATCCATACGCAAACGCATTCAACGAAGGACCGAACGGCAACTGCTGGGAGAAGGACGAGACCGATATGGGACCGTGGATCTGGGAGAGAAAGTATGAGATCGATTCTCTCTGCTATCCGCTGCAGTTCTCCTATCTGTTCTGGAAGAACACCGGAAGAACGGATCAGTTTGACGAGGTTTTCTGGGAAGGTGTTGACAAAATCCTGACTGTATTTGAGACTGAAATGAACCACGAGGAGAAATCCCCGTACAGCTTCATCCGTAAAAACTGCTCCTACACCGATACGCTTTCCCGCGATGGAAAAGGTGCGCAGGTAAAATCCGGCATCGGCCTGATCTGGTCCGGCTTCCGTCCAAGCGATGATTCCTGCCGTTACGGTTATCTGATTCCGTCCAACATGTTTGCGGTTGTCGTTCTGAATTATCTGAAGGAGATCGCAGATTTCGTCGGCGGAAAAGAGGAGATTGCGAAGAAAGCAGAAGAGATGGCAAAGACCGTAAAACAGGCCATTGAGACTTACGGTACCACCCATATCTGGGGACTTGGCGATGTTTATGCTTACGAGGTAGACGGCTTTGGCCAGTATAATCTGATGGACGATGCCAATGTACCGAGTCTTCTGGCTATGAGCTATCTCGGCTACGAGCCGGAAAGCCAGGAAGTGGCTGACAACACAAGAAAGCTGATCTTAAGCGAGGCAAACCCGTTCTATTATGCAGGAACGAAGCTTTCCGGTATCGGAAGCCCGCACACACCGGTCCGCTACGTATGGCACATCTCCAAAGCCATCGAGGGACTGACCGCACCGACAAAAGAGGAGAAACATCAGATGATCCACGAACTGATGGCAACCGACGGCGGTACAGGACTGATGCACGAGGGTGTTTTCGTAGATGATCCGACCGTTTACACCAGAGAGTGGTTCTCCTGGGCAAACGCAATGTTCTGTGAGCTGGTGATGCAGTATTGCGGATATGAGATTAAGAAATAAAGATGAAAAAATAAAGATGAAAAACACGAAAAGAGGAGGCTGTGCTCAGTGCACGGCCTCCTCTTTTACCTACACCACAGAAAACTGTCTGCGACAGCCTTCACTGAAAGGAGAGACAGCAGTGGGGAGAATACTGCTGTCCCAGGGGAATATGGGATTTTCATCCCGCTTCTTTTCTCTGCCCACGGGGTATTATACACAGTTTTTTGCGATATGTAAAAGATATAATTGATATGAAAGATATAATAAATTGGCATGATGAAGAAATGTAAAAGAATCTGAGCATCAGAAAATCTTAGGAAATCTATAGGGATTTCTTTGGAAAAGAAGAAGCGGAATCCTAAGAATGTTTTGGTAGAATCCTCTTATCAAGTGAAGATGAGAGAGGAAAGAACATGACCTGGAAAAACGAGAAAAAATCAAAAGCATTACTTGTGGTATTCGGCATTTACCTGGCGCTACTTGTCTGGTGCATTTTATTCAAATTCGCTCTGCGCCCGGAAGAAATTCCGCACCTGCGGGGGATTAATCTGATTCCGTATGCGGCGTCGGTTGTGGTGAACGGGAAAGTGCAGATTAGTGAAATTATCGAAAATATGCTGGTCTTTCTGCCGTTCGGCCTCTGCATCTCAGCCTTCTATCCGGACAGCGAAATCCAGAACCGCATTCTCCTTGCATCGGGACTGAGCCTGTTTTTTGAGGTGACGCAGTATATTTTTGCGATCGGCGCGAGTGATATTACGGATGTGATCGATAATACGCTTGGCGCGGTGATCGGAATTCTATTGTATCTGGGGATGAAAAAAATCTGGAAAGAGAAGACGGGAAAGATCATTACCATTCTGGGAGCGGTGCTGGAAGTGCTGTTTCTGGCGTTATTGTTTTTTACGTTTGCGGCGAATAGGATGTTTTAAGATTGGAATTCAGGAAAGGATAGTGTATAATCGAGAAAAGGACAAATTCCGAAAGCAGGTGTGATGGATGGAAAAAGTAATCAGTATAGGAAAACAGAATTTTGCATCCTTAAGGGAAAACCATTATTTCTTTGTGGATAAATCTCACTTCATCAAGGACTGGTGGGAAAACGGGGATGAAATCACCTTGATCACCCGCCCCCGCCGCTTTGGCAAGACACTGAATATGAGCATGCTGGACTGCTTTTTCTCTAATAAATATGCCGTCCGGGGCGATCTGTTTGAAGGACTTGGCGTTTGGGAAGAAGGAAAATATCGGGAACTTCAGGGAACATATCCGGTGATCTTTTTGAGTTTTGCAGCCGTGAAAGCAGATCAGCTTTCGGAAGCGAAAATCCAGATCAAACAGCAGATTGCGAGAGTATATGAAGAAAACCGGTATCTTCTGGATGGGGATCTGCTGAGCGGAAATGAGAAGAAAGCATACAACGAGGTCAATCTGCATATGGGCGATGCGGAGGCCGCAGCGGCACTCAATAATATGAGTATGTATCTGGCGCGGTATTACGGCAGAAGAGTGATTATTCTGTTGGATGAGTACGACACGCCGATGCAGGAAGCGTATGTCCATGGCTACTGGGCGGAATTTACAACGTTTGTGCGGAGTCTGTTTAATGCGACGTTTAAAACGAATCCTTATCTGGAACGTGCGATGATGACCGGAATCACGAGGGTTTCGAAAGAAAGTATTTTTTCTGACTTAAATAATCTGCGTGTGGTGACGACGACATCGGATCTGTATGCGGACTGTTTTGGATTTACCGAAAAGGAAGTTTTTGCATCTCTGGACGAGTTCGGAATGGGAGACAAAAAGGACGTTGTGAAGCAGTGGTATGATGGATTTATCTTTGGCGGACACCGCGATATCTACAATCCATGGTCGATTACCAATTATTTAAAAGAAAAGAAACTGCGCCCGTACTGGGCAGATACGAGTTCGAACGGTCTGGCAGGAAAGCTGATCCGCACCGCCTCGCCGGAAATCAAAGAGTATATGGAAGATCTACTGAACGGACAGGCAGTCACGGTGAACTTTGATGAGCAGATGGTGTTTGAACAGCTGGATTACAATGAAAATGCAATCTGGAGTCTGCTTCTCGCGAGCGGTTATCTGAAAGCGGAAGAGGTGGAGTATCGCGGAATTACTTTGAAGCCGTGGTATCAGCTCCGTATCACCAATCTGGAAACGGTGAGCATGTTTGATGATATGTTCCGCGGATGGTTTGAAGCATCGGAAGCTGGGTACAGCAGCTTTGTGAAAGCACTGATGCAGGGCGATCTGGAAGCGATGAATTATTATATGAATAAAGTGTCACTTGCAACCTTCAGCCATTTTGACGTTGGCGGAGAGAACAGTGAAAGTCTGGAGCCGGAACGATTCTATCATGGCTTCGTCCTGGGACTGATGGCAGAGCGTGCGGAGTGTTATCAGATCCGGTCGAATCGGGAAAGTGGATTTGGACGGTATGATGTGATGATGATTCCGAAGAATAGAGAAAAAGATCCGGCGATTATTATTGAATTTAAAGTCTGCAGCCGGGTAAAAAAGGAGACACTGGAAGATGCGGTGCAGGAGGCTTTAAAACAGATCGTGGATAAAAAATACGACGCAGAACTGGTGGCCCTTGGCGTGCCGCAGGAAAGGATCCGGCATTATGGGTTTGCATTTGCGGGGAAGAATGTATTGATTGGAGCAGAATGAGAGAAACGGGTGATGAAGGTCATCCGTTTCTTTTGGCGTAAAATGGTATTCCTATTGACTCACTATGATATAGATAGTATGATAAATTTAATTTTTAAAATTTATTTTTACGTGAGGATATTTTATCTATGAAACGATTTTCTTCCACTACCTTAAAAACTGCTTTCGTAAAATCCATCCCGATTTTCTGCAGCTACGTTTTCGTCAGCATGGCCTACGGCATGATGATGGCATCCGCCGGCTTTCCCTGGTATGATTCACTGTTGGTAAGTCTGACGGTCTATACGGGCGCGTTCCAGTTCGTTCTGATTACGTTTCTTTCTAGCGGCGCTTCCCTCATCACCATTGCGCTCACTGCACTTCTGATGAACAGCCGCCAGAGTTTTTACAGCATTACCTTCCTGAAGGAATTCAAACAGATGGGGCGCCGCAAGCTGTACATGATTCACACGATGACCGATGAGACATACGCCGTAAACTGTACCTTAGATCTTCCGAAAAAAGAAAAAGAGGACACCATGTTCCTCGTCGCTCTGTTCAGCCGCTGCTATTGGATAGTTGGTTCGGTTCTTGGCGGCATTTTAGGCCAGATCGTTCCATTTGACCTGACGGGCCTTGATTTCTGTATGACAGCCCTGTTTCTCATTATCTTCATTGACCAATGGGAAAAAGCAGAGAAGCACACGCTGTCGCTGTCTCCGCTCTGATCACCTTCGGACTCCGTGCACTCCCGTTTCTTGCATTTTCCGGCAGCCGTAAAATGCCCGCATCACTCGAACGACTCGGCCAGGCACTGCCGTCTGCCATCATGGCGGTACTGATCATTTACTGTATGAAAGATATTCCCACCGGCGGTATCTCTGCCGCAGTACCGAAACTGCTCGCAGCAGCGGTCGTTTTTATCACCTACAAATGGAAACACCAGACCCTCGTCTCCATCCTTCTTGGAACCATTTCGTATATGATGCTTCTGCGTCTCTTTTAAAAAGAAACGGTGCAGTTCTGAATTCATGGCAGAAATTCAGAACTGCACCGTTTTTCTATTCTCTATATGCATTAGAAGGATTGGCAATTATTCGATGACTTCGTACTCTCCGTCGCCCGTCTTTTTGAATAACGGAAGCTTCTGCAGAAATACAATATCTTTTCGATCAGCAGCATCGCCCTCAGCAAGGATCGCTGCTTTTTTTACAACCTCTGCACTGGCATTCGCCATCAGGCATTCCAGTGCGTGCAGGGACTCGCCGGTGGAAATGACATCATCCAGCAGGCAGACACGTTTGCCGCGGATTTTATCTGCGTCTTTTCCATCCAGATAAAGATGCTGCTCACCCGCTGTTGTAATCGAATGAACGGATGCGGAAACCACATCTTTCATGTAGGATTTTGTGCTTTTTCGTGCAACGATAAATTCTTTATGGCCCAGCTCTTTGCTTACTTCATACGCTAGGGCAATACCTTTCGCTTCTGCGGTGACAATGGCATCGACTTCTCCGATTTTTGCGACCAGCTCCGGCGCACATGCACTTACCAGCTCGGTGTCACCAAGGACAACAAAGCTTGCAAACGCCATCTCCTCACTGATCGGGATAAATGGAAGTGTTCTTTTCACTCCGCAGAGCTCCATGCTGTATTCTTTCATACGATTTTCCTCTTATGTTACTGAATTTATAATCCAAGCAGTTTTGCAGCAACACCGGCCAGCATTCCGAGGAACGGGTTTGTTACTGCAGTGACAACCATTGTGGTTCCGCCGACGGCTGCATTGACAGCGAAGGCAGACGGCGCATCCAGTACAACGGTTTTGAAGATACCGAGTACAAACAGGAAACCTGCGATCGAAGAAGACGGAACAAATTTTCCGATTTTCGGAAGCAGTTTCAGAAGCAGAATTACACCGATCACAACCATCATGATGACACCAGCCCATACAGCGTGCGGTGCATTGGCAGTTGCGGAAATGATTGCCTCAACCGGGGCTCCTCCGAAAAAGGAAGAAAACATATCGGCCAGGGAAGAAATCACGGTCAGGTTATCGACGTTGTAATTTCCACCGGTTGCCATTCCTGCGGTAATTCCGCCGAAGGAAATGTTGGAACCAATGTTCAGGCAGACCATACCGAGTGCGCCGAGAATTACGTTGGCATTGATTGTAAATTTCTGGCGGACAAATTTATCATCCTCTACGACAATGCTGGATTTCTCTTTGTTGAAAAATGCATTGGCAATGCAGGATGCTACAACGGAAATGACGATGGTATAAACCAGGGTATTGGCACTGGCTTTGGTAAAGTAATAGGTGATCAGTGCTGCGGCCAGGGAAACACCGCCGGAAATGGCATCACTCTTGATCATATCGATCGCGGCCTTTACCAGAATGATACCGACACCGGCCATCATTCCATAGGCAACATCCTCACCTACAAAGTTTACGATTTTTGTCAGCAGTCCAAACACTCCGATCAGAGCCATAATCACACCGCCGATAAAAATCATCGTACAGCGTTCCGAACGGTCTTTTCCAGCCGTTCCGGCGTAAGTGATCGTCTCCGCCTGGAAGGAAATTGGTGCGACACTCTGCGTAATCGTATTGCCCACCGCACCAACAAAGAATGCCAGCGCCGTCGGAACCGATGCAAATCCAAACGTCAGAGCAAGAAGACCCTGCGGCAGACCATTCAGCACAACGCCGATGATTGCCAGAAGATCTGTTAAAATGGCTTTCATACTAAATACTCCTCCTCACTATGAAATATGTCGTTTTGAAGCAAAGAAAAGTGTAGCACCAAAACCGGTCAAAGTAAACCAGATCAGTCATGAAAGGTTTTTGTCAGTGATAATAAGTCAATCTTATATACAAAATATTATTATTTCTGTGTGCTAATAAATCAAGAGGATTTTTAAATGTCTGCATAACCAATAATCAATAGTTACAAAACTGGGTGCCATTATTTGGAATTGTGCATATAGAAGCGAAGAAAAAGATTTGCTATACTAAATCTGTATGAGGGTTTTTATCACAGTTATAAGAAATGGAAAGGGGATTTTTACTTATGGCAATTACAGAGACAAAAACAAAATATGGACAGATTCATGGTGTGCAAAAAGACGGCTACACGGTATTCCGCGGCGTTCCGTACGCAAAGCCGCCGGTAGGCGAAAAACGATTCTGCCCGCCGGAAGAGCCGGCGTGCTGGGAGGGCGTTTATAAGGCGGATCATTTCGGATGCGTCTGCCCGCAGACCGAGCATGAGCCGGACTCCTTCTATGGAAAAGAGTTTTATCTCGACCCGGAATTCGGCATGAAGCAGAGTGAGGACTGTCTGTACTTAAATATCTGGACACCGGCAAATACAGTGGATGAAAAACTGCCGGTTGCTTTCTGGATTCACGGCGGCGCGTTTATGCACGGCTTCAGCCACGAATCCGAATTTGATGGATCTGCTTACTGCGAACGCGGCGTGATTCTCGTTACGATCAATTACCGTCTCGGTGCTTTCGGATTTCTGGCACATCCGTGGCTGTCCGAGGAGAGCGGTGTCGGAAGAAGCGGAAACTACGCGATTCTCGACCAGATCGCAGCACTGAAATGGGTAAAAGAAAATATCGCAGCATTCGGCGGCGACCCGGAAAATATCACCGTATTCGGCCAGTCCGCGGGATGCATGAGCGTACAGACACTCGTCAGTTCTCCGCTGACTGAAAACTGGATCAGCAAAGCCATTTTCCAGAGCGCCGGCGGCTACGACACCGGACTGAACCGCGATATGCCGCTTTCCGAGGCAGAAACCATCGGCCAGGAATTTATAGAGCTTAGCGGAGCAAAATCGCTGGAAGAACTGCGTGCGATTCCGGCTGAGAAAATTGTGGAGCTGCAGGAGGAGTTTGGCCGCGTAAATCCATCGAGAATGCTGAGCTTCGTACCGAACATCGACAATCATCTGCTGACCTGCGGCTATAACGATGCCGTAACCGAAGGAAAAATCAAGGACATCCCATATATGCTCGGATCAACCGCAGACGACATCGGCGTGTTCCCGGAGATGAAAGAAAAAGGCGAGCACGGCGGCATCTATAAGGGATGCATCAACTGGAGCATTGCGCTGGAAAAACTCGGAAGAAAACCGGCTTACGTTTACTACTTCACCCGTGCCCTGTTAGGTGACGACGCCGGAGCGTTCCATTCCTCCGAACTCTGGTACATGTTCGGAACCCTGGGCCGAAGCTGGCGCCCGAAAACCGAAGGCGACTATGCCCTCAGCAAAGAAATGATGGACGACTGGACCAATTTCATGAAAACCGGAAACCCGAACGCAGAGGGAAAAGACGACTGGAAACCATGCACAAAGGACGACCCGTATGTGCAGGTGCTGGATGTGAGAAAATAAGCAGAAGGAAATAAAAATGGCAATCGAATATAAAAGACTTACCCAAAAGGAACTGGATTTTTTCATTCAGATGAGAATCCATCAGCTTCGCGAAGAGGGGGCAAAAGAAGAAATTGATTTAGCACCTGCGTTAAAAGATTACTATGAACGTCATATGGCGGATGGTACTTTTGTATCTTGGATTGCTGTTGACGGAGAGAGCATCATCGCAACAAGTGGAATGTCATTTGTAGAAAAACCTCCATACTTTGGATGCCCGAGCGGCAGAATTGGATTACTGTCCAGTATGTTTACAGATCCGGCGTATCGAAGAAGAGGTATTGCAAAAGAATTGCTGTCCCGTGTGATAGAAGATGCAAAAGAATATGGATGCGGAACAATACAGATTACGGCATCGGATATGGGCGTTAAGTTGTATACAGATTTTGGATTTGTGCACAATGGGAATTTTATGCAGTATAAATTGTAATGCCCCTCAGAAAGAGGAAAAATTAGAATAAAGAAAGAGCAGCATTTTACCGGCGTGTGAAAGGTAAAAATGCTGCTCTTTTTGCGTGGCAGAATCAGTCGTCCAGATCGTTGCGCTCGCGGAAGATCTGATAAATGGTGTCGATCAGTTCATCGTCATCGAGGCCTTCGAACTCGGCTTCGTTGACATCGAGATTCTCGGAAATGATGCGCAGAATGTGTACCGGTTCGTCATCGCCGCCGTCGGCCGGATAGAGAACGGCGTACTCATCCTCCTTGTATTCTACGATATCCAGAAGCTCAAAACGGACAGAATTTCCGTCCTGATCGGTAAGGACAATAAGATTGGAATCCATAATTGCAATATACTCCTTTATGTGTTATTTTTGCCGCTCAAAAACATGCAAATATAAATTTATTGCAACTGTTCAGAGTCAGCCTCCAAAATGCTACGCATTTCGTCGGTGTGGCGTATCCGTCAAATAAAATTTCAAAAACAGTTTTAAAAATGCAAGCATTTTATACCTGTTTTTTGAAATTTTATTTGGCTCTGAACAGTTACAATTTATTATACTATGAGCAGTTGGGTTTGAAAAGAAAAAAGTGTCTGGTGCGATACGCTTGATATTTTGCGCTGATACGGTATAATGACAACAGAGTAAAAACGGACGGCTGTGGCCGTGCCAGGAAAAATGGGGGAAAGGAAGAACTTATGAATTATCAGGTATTAGATGTCAAAGTAAAGGATACAGAAGAAATCGGAAAATTATACACGTATTTTCTGGACAATTCACAGGAAATTGATCCGAACCGTGTGCGTCCGGTCATCGTGATCTGCCCGGGCGGCGGATATGGAATGGTCTCCGACCGCGAAGCAGAGCCGATTGCGATGAGGTTTTTAGGAGCAGGTTATCATGCCGTTATTCTGCGCTACAGCGTTGCACCGGCAGCTCATTACCCGACCGCACTTCGCCAGCTTGCCTGGACTGTTGCGTATCTGCGGGAGCATGCGGCAGAATATCACATTGATCCGAACAAAGTAGTAGTAGCCGGATTTTCCGCAGGTGGCCATCTGGCGGCATCGTACGGTGTATTCTGGAAAAAGAAAACATTTCTTGCAGAAGAGCTTGAAGTAGACGCGAAGCAGCTTCGCCCGAACGGACTGTTGTTATCCTATCCGGTAATCACATCCGGTCCGAAGGCACACCGCGATTCCTTTAAAAATCTGCTGGGCGATCAGTATGATAACCTTGTAGATGAAATGTCTCTGGAAAATCAGGTCACTCTCGATACACCGAAAACGTTTCTGTGGCATACCGCGCCGGACGACTGTGTGCCGGTAGAAAACTCCATTCTGTTCTTTACAGCACTGCATGCACTGGAGATTCCGGTAGAAATGCATATTTATCCGGTCGGCGGCCATGGCCTTGGGCTTGCAAACGAAGAGACACAGAGCTATGAGTATCAAAATGCCGTGCGCGAAGAGTGCCAGAGCTGGATTTCTCTTGCGATTGACTGGATGCGGCATTTATAAAAAACGGAATTTTAAAGGCTGCCGGAATGAGAAAAAAATCCGGCATGAGATCAACAGGATGACAGCAGGCGAAAGGATAATATAGCATGAAGGTATTGATTGTAGTAGATATGCAGAATGATTTTATTGACGGAAGTCTTGGCACAAAAGAAGCGGTTGAAATTGTGAACCGTGTTGCAGAGGTGATGGATTCGTTTGACGGAGCCGTCATCTGCACCAGAGATACACATTTTGCAGACTATCTGAACACTTCCGAGGGCAGAAAACTTCCGGTAGAGCATTGTATCGAAGGAACGAAGGGTCATGCACTGCAGGATACAATTCAGAAAATGGCGGAGAAAAAACAGGCCGTGGTGACGAATAAAATCACCTTCGGTGCAAAAAATCTGCCGGAGGAGATCGAAAAACTGGCAGGCGGCGTGCCGGAATCCATTGAACTCGTGGGACTCTGCACCGACATCTGCGTGATTTCCAATGCCATGCTGCTGAAAGCATTTTATCCGGAAGTGCCGATTTCGGTCGATGCATCCGCGTGCGCGGGCGTAACGCCGCAGAGTCATAAAAATGCATTGGAAGCTATGAAAATGTGCCAGATTGACATTGTAAACGAATAGACGGAAAAGAGGAAAAATTATGAGCACAACAAGATTATTTGATCAGGATGCGTACCTGGGTGAATTTGAGGCAACCGTAGAACGGAGCGTCTGCGAGGGCGGCATGTACCGCGTGCTGCTGGATCAGACCGCATTTTTCCCGGAGGGCGGCGGCCAGCCGGCAGATGAGGGAACGCTGGATGGAATTTTTGTAACGGATGTACAGGAAATCGACGGCGAAATCTGGCATACCGTGGAAGCACCGCTCGAGCCGGGCAAAACGGTAGTTGGAAAACTTGACTTTGAAAAACGTTTTTCCAATATGCAGAATCACTGCGGAGAGCATATCGTGTCAGGTATCGTGCATCGGATTTACGGTTTCAACAACGTTGGATTCCATATGGGAAGTGATGTCATTACCGTTGATTTTGACGGCGTTCTGACCGAGGAGCAGCTCTACGATGTGGAGCAGGAGGCAAACGAAGCCGTGCTTCGAAATGTTCCGGTTACGATCAGTTATCCGTCAAAGGAAGAGCTGGAAACCATGGATTACCGGAGCAAAAAAGAGATCGAGGGCCAGGTGCGGATTGTGACGATCGAAGGCTGCGACAGCTGTGCGTGCTGCGGAACCCACGTTGCAAAAACAGGGGAAATCCGTCTGATCAAAATCTTAAGTGCCCAGAAATACAAAAGCGGCGTCCGCGTGACCATGCTTTCCGGTGAAAAAGCGTATGCAGATTACTGCTTAAAACACATCAATACCCTCGGCATTGCACGTTTACTTTCTGTAAAACCGGAAGAAGCCGGGGATGCTGTCGTACGGCTGAAACAGAAAAATATTGAGATGAAAAAAGAAATCAAACAGCTCAAAAAAGAACTGTATGCACTGCAGGGAGCACCGGAGAGAAAATAATGGCAAAAGAAAAAGAAATCAAAACAAATGCAATGCGGATTCTGGACCGCCAGAAAATCAAATACGAAGTTCTTCAATATGAATGCGATGAATTTATCGACGGGCTTCACACAGCAGAGAAAACCGGCGCGCCGGTCGAGCAGTCGTTTAAAACGCTTGTGGCACAGGGAAAAAGCAAGCAGTATTATGTGCTGGTGCTTCCGATTGCAGAGGAAGTAGACCTGAAAAAAGCCGCAAAAGCGGTGGGGGAGAAATCCATCGAGATGATCCATGTCAAAGATATCACTGCAGTCAGCGGATACGTCCGCGGCGGATGCAGCCCGATCGGAATGAAAAAACAGTATCCGACCGTGATTCAGGAATGTGCGGCACAATTTGATAAAGTTTACGTGAGCGGGGGAAGAATCGGAACCACGCTGTGCATGGCGCCGGAGGATCTGAAAAAGGTCAGCAGAGCGGAGTATGCGGATTTTATTCAGTAAAAACAGAAAAAACTGTATGGAAGCAGACCAGAACGAAGAAAAAAGTTCTGGTCTGTTTCTTTTTGCTGTGATGCGGCTGGAAAATTTCTTTCAAAAAAGGATCATAAAATAATAGCCAAAAAGCAGCGGTGAAATTGCGATACGATTCTACGAATCCGCGAAAAACGGAAAACCTTTCACACGATTTTTCTTTTTGGTGTGAGAAATTTTCATCCCGTTTTTGGAGGCAATTCACAAACCGGAAAAAGTTGCTGAAAACCGCTGGACAAATCGAAAAGAGGCAACTATAATGACCTCACAATCAAGTTGACCCAAACGAAACGGGAGGTGAGAGACAAAATGTCTTTGCAGCACTGTCTGGTACTGACAGTTGCGACAGGGGCGGTATGGATGGATTTAAGAACACGCAGAATTGCAAATGAATGGATTATCACCGCATGGATCGCCGGGCTGGTTACACAGCTCATCCGCTATGGCGCCGCGGGAGCGGGTATTTTTCTTTTTGGGATGCTTTTCCCGATACTCGCACTTTACATTCTGTTCTGTTTTCATATGCTGGGCGCGGGAGATATCAAGCTCCTTTCCGCTGTTGGAGGCTTTCTCGGTGTACCGGCGATCCTGAAATGTATGATTGTGTCGTTCCTGTCTGGAGCGGTCTTATCTATCGGAATTATTCTCGTCTGCGGAAACTTACCGCAGCGTCTTACCAAATTTTTCAATTATTTCCAAACTTATTTTACCAAAAGAAAATACCAGAAAAAAACAGAGCCGGTTCCTTATTACGATGGGAAGTGGGGGATGGAGTGCATCCATTTTTCCGTTCCCGTGCTGATGGGAGTGCTGCTCTGGATTGGGGGATTTTATTGAATACTGCAAAGAAAAAGAGTGTTTTTGCAGTCTGTGATACGGAAATGGAATATGCACGCAATTTTATGGAATATCTGAACCAGAAGAGAAATATTCCGTTCGAAGTGCATGCATTTTCCAGTGCGGAGATGTTTCTGGAGTTCGCAAAGAATAACGAAACAGAGATTCTTCTGATTTCGGATAAAGCGATGAAAGAAGAGATCCGCCGGTATCCGATCCGTCAGATTATCATTCTGTCTGAGGGCGTACACAGTCCGGTGCTGGATCAGTATCCGGCGGTCTACAAATACCAGTCGTCGGAAAAGGTGATCCGCGAGGTCATGGCGTGCTACGGCGTAGAAAATGGTGTCGATACATCGCCTGCACTGCTGCCGAAAAAGGAAATGCGCATCATCGGCATTTATTCGCCGGTCGGACGGACGCAGAAGACCTCGTTTGCCCTGACGATGGGGCAGATTCTGGCAAAAGAGCGGGCAGTGCTGTATCTCAATATGGAGAGCTATTCCGGATTTGAACGGCTGCTGGAATGCAGTTACGACAGGGGGATGAGCGATATTCTGTATTATGCGAGACAGGAAAATCAGGGCATCATCTACAAACTGGGCGGAATGGTCCAGTCGATGCAGAACCTGGATTATCTGCCGCCCGCCGCATCGCCGATGGACATTCAGACTGCAAAATATGAAGAATGGAAATGGCTGTTTCAGGAGATTGAGAAGAACAGCAGTTATGAAGTGCTGATTCTCGACCTCGGGGATGGCGTGGCGGATTTGTATCAGATCCTGGATTTTTGCAATGAAATTTACGTTCCGATAAGGAATGATGTGATTTCTGCGGCAAAAATGGAGCAGTTTGAAAATTTGCTGCGCCGGTGGGACTGCCAGTCGGTGCTGGACAAGATGCGGAAAATCCACGTTCCGTTCCACACGGCAAACCGGACGGGAAAAGCCTACTTTGAGGAGCTTGTCTGGAGCGAGCTGGGCGACTATGTGCGTCAGATTCTGCGGGACGGCAGAAGAGGAGAAGAAACATGACAATGCCGGAAATTCTGCGGAGAAAACTGATGGAGCGGATCGATATCGCATCCGAACCGGATGACGGAGAGGTTCTCGAAGAGATTGACGGTCTGAT
The DNA here is from genome assembly GCF_003480555.1 of Blautia sp. AM29-29. Lineage (NCBI taxonomy): Bacteria > Bacillati > Bacillota > Clostridia > Lachnospirales > Lachnospiraceae > Blautia > Blautia sp. AM29-29. The sequence continues at coordinate 160,648 of NZ_QUJD01000004.1, read as the reverse complement.
TTTAGGGGAAGAAGAAACACGGTATCTTCCGGTGGCACAGAAGGCGGAGCTGCGCAGACAGCTGTTCTACAGTGTGCGGAGGCTCGATGTCCTGCAGGAGCTGCTGGAAGATGCGGGAATTACCGAAATTATGGTAAACGGTTATCAGCATATCTTCGTGGAACGGAACGGCAGAATCGAGAGATACGGCAAAAGCTTTACCTCCGCAGAAAAGCTGGAGGATGTGATTCAGCAGATTGTAGGCCGGTGCAACCGCGTGGTGAATGAACAGAATCCGATTGTGGATGCACGGCTGGAAAATGGAGACCGCGTCAACGTTGTCATGAAACCGGTCGCATTAAACGGACCGATTCTGACCATCCGCCGCTTTCCGGAGCAGGCGGTGACGATGGAATTTCTGGTCTCCATCGGGAGTATTACAAAAGAGGCGGCAGAGTTTCTGCAGGCCCTCGTCCGGACCCGCTACAGCATGATGATCGGCGGGGCGACCGGATCTGGCAAAACGACATTTCTGAATGCGCTTTCCGCCTACATTCCAAAGGGCGAGCGCATCATAACCATCGAAGACAATGCAGAGCTGCAGATCCAGGGTGTGGAGAATCTGGTGCGGCTGGAAGCAAAAGAGGCAAATCTGGAATCAGGAACAGAAATTACGATCCGCGATCTGATCCGCGCAGCTTTGCGTATGCGGCCGAACCGCGTAATTATCGGCGAAGTGCGCGGAGCGGAAACGTTTGAATTATTATCCGCACTCAATACCGGGCATGCGGGATCTTTGAGCACGGCACATGCAAACAGCGTGAAAGATATGATCTCCCGTCTGGAAACGATGGTGCTGATGGGAGTGCAGCTCCCGTTGGAAGCAATCCGCCGCCAGATTGCATCGGGAATCGAAATTCTCGTGCATTTAGGACGCGGGGAGGATGGAAGCCGTCGGGTGGAGGAGATCGCAGAGATCACAGGGATGGAGGAGGACGAAATCAAAACGGTTTCTTTGTTTCGAAGAGAATATGGGAGAGGCCTGCAAAAGACAGGCGAACTGGTACACAGAGAAAAACTGGAGGGGAAAACAGGATGAGAATACGTGCGGGAAGCCAGGCAAAGACGGGCATGGCAGAGGAGAAGGAGACGAAGGGGATCGACTATCAGACCTGGGAATTTACCGGTCGGGAATATCTCGAAATAGCGGGAATCAGTCTTGGGATTGCCGCCGCTGTGAACCTGCTCTGTTACCGGGCGTGGTGGACATGCATTGCTGTGGTTCCGGTTGGAATCGTATGTTTTCACACGTATCGGAAAAACCGGATTCAGAGACGGAAAGAGGAGCTGTACGACAGCTTCCGGGATCTGATTGCGTGGATGCACACGGCACTGCGTTCCGGCTATTCCATGGAAAATGCAGTGCTGGAGGCGGCAGGACAGCTGGAACAGTCGCTGGGAAAAGAAAACATTCTGGTACAGGAACTGCGCCGGATGCGTCATAAAATGATGATTTCCGTGCCGGTGGAACAACTGTTTCAGGATCTTGCGGTGCGAAGCCGCATTGACGATATTGCGACGTTTGCAAGTGTACTGGTGATTGCGAAGCGGACAGGAGGAAATGTCTGCGAGATCTTTCAGAATACGTGGGATATTTTCTGTACGAGAATTGACACGATGCGGGAAATCCGTGCGGGCGTTTCTTCCCGGCGGTTCGAGCAGAATATTATGAGTGTTGTGCCGTTTGGAATTCTGGGATATGTACAGCTTTCCTTTCCGGAATTCTTAAGTGTGATGTATGGGAATGTAATCGGGGTTTTCTTCATGAGCGGATGCCTTGCCGTGTATCTGGCGGCATGGGTGCTTGGAAAGAAGATTCTGGACATTGAGTTTTAAGAAGCAATTGAAGTTTAAAAAGTAAGACTGCGAATCATAACGATTCGTCCGCAAAAAAGGGGAGGAATCAAATGTTGTGGATTTGTCTGACCGCATGGGCGGGGCTGTTCATCTGGTATTTCCGGATGAGAAAAAAGGCGGAAGATCACAAATTGGTGAGACGGATTTTCTGCCTTGCAGCGACAGGGTTTATAGCGGGCACTGCACTCTGCCTTCCGATCGGAGTGCGAAAAGTTTCAGGAGATGAAAAAGCGGAACTTCAACTGGAACGGGGTGCCTTAGGCAGCCAACCGACAGAGGAAAAACTTGAGGTTTCTGTTGGAAATCAGAAACCGGAAAGAATTACACTGTCTGTACCTGCAAGAGCTTACAGCGCAGAAGAGATAGAAGAGGCGTTCAGTGCGGCGATAGAGGCGCTGGATGAAATCATCTTAGGTGAGAATCTGTCTTTTCATACGGTAAACAGAAACATGGATCTGGTTACGGAAATACCGGGAAGCCCGGTGGCGCTTAGCTGGGAAACAGACAGGCCGTTGTTGATTGACAGCCGGGGTTTGCTGTCAGACGAGATTCCCGAAGAAGGAGTGGAGGTTACGCTGAAAGCGGAACTGGAACTTCAGGGGGAAACAACAGAATATATACGGAAGGTTCAGGTCTATCCACCGGAGATAAAAGGGCGGGATGCGGTTCTTAGGGCACTGAAAAAAGCAGTGGAAAAAGAAAACGAAGCGCATCCCGAAGAAACAGCCTATTATCTGCCGGAGACACTGAACGGAGAAACTGTAACATGGTCAAAAGTGCCGGATCTGACAGGTCTGGAACTTATGGCACTTGCCGCGGCGGCAGGAGCAGTCTGCTGGGCGGCAAAAGGAAGGGAACAAGAAAAAGAAAGGCAGAAAAGAGAAGAACAGATGCTGCGGGATTATCCCGAAATTGTCAGCAAAATGGTTCTTCTTCTGGGTGCCGGGCTTGGGATGCGGAAAGTACTCGAGCGGATTGCAGTGGATTACCGGAAAAATCTGGCGCTTGGCGGGCAGAAACGTTTTGCCTATGAAGAGATTGTATTTACCTGCCAGGAGATGGAAAACGGTGTTTCCGAGCAGGAAGCGTACCAGCGCATGGGAATGCGTATGGGAACCGGAGCGTATCGTTCCCTTGCTGTTCTGCTGACGCAGAATCTGAAAAAAGGCAGTAAAGGACTGCTGGAATTATTGAAACAGGAATCGCAGGAGGCCTTTGAGGAGAGAAGAAGGCAGGCGAAAACAACAGGAGAAAAGGCATCGACAAAGCTTCTTCTTCCGATGGGCATGATGCTTGCGGTTGTATTGGTCATACTCACGGTTCCGGCATTTTTGTCCTTTTATGCATAGGGGATGTTTTTATCCCCACAACAGCTGGTAAAGAGAGGGAGGTGGGAATTATGAAGCTGATATCGGAGTTCTGGAAAGAGGAAGATGCGGTGGGTGTTGTGGAAGTGATTCTGATTCTCGTTGTGCTGATCGGACTCGTACTAATCTTTAAAAAGCAGCTTGTGAGTCTGGTCAACAGTCTGATGGAGAAAGTCACAAACCAGAGCAACACCGTATAAACGGGAAAATGTCCAATACGGAACTCCAAAGAAAAATTTAGAAGCCGGTACGGACCTATATGTCATTTGCATATCTGTGTCTCGGTATATCCTTTATCCGATCCACGGCATCTAAAGTTCGAAAAAGTAAAAGTAAAGTGGAAGGAGCTGTATCCCATGAGGGAAACAGAAAGACAGAAAAGATGGGCAGCCGGAAGCATAACAGCATATTTGTGTCTCGTTCTGATACTGATGCTTTCCCTGATTTCCGGGACAATTGCGTCGGTGCGAAATGCCCATGCACGGGTGATGACGGCCTGCGCAATGGAACAGGGACTGTATTCTCTGTTTGCCGGGTATGACAGAACACTGCTGGGACAGTACGAGCTGTTTTTTTATAACGGCGGGGATAAGAGCGGTGTCTGGAAACCTGAAACCATGAGCAGAAAAGTCGCAGAAACTGCGGGAGAAGTTCTGTCCCCCACTGCATCGGGGATGGGAATTCTATCAGGCAGTTTATCTGGCGGACAGGTTACAGAAGTTTATCTCGGCGGCTATCGTCTTGCGACAGACGAGGAGGGAAGTGCTTTCTCCCGTCAGATCTGTGAGGCAATGAAAGCCAGCCTTGGAACTTATGGAATACAGCAGCTTTCCCAGAAATTAAGAGGAGAACAGGAAACCGTGAAACGTCAGGAGGACGGACAGAGCGGTTACGAGGAAGAGGAGGTTTTAAAACAGTATGAAGAATCCAAACAGCCAGAAGAGGGAACAGAAAAAACAGAAGGTGAAGGAGAATCTGGAAACGGCACGCCTTCGGAACCGGATCAGAAGCAGCCGGTACCGGAAGATTTTGTGAATCCGATTGAGGTCATTCAAAAAGTAATGAAAATGGGAATTTTAGGACTGGTCCTCCCGGAAGGGCAGGCACTGTCGCAGGGGGAAACGGATGTATCGTTTCTTGCATCAAAACGGGAGCTGCAGAGCGGGTTTGGCATGGCAGAGTGTGGAAAAGAACTGAGCTTTGTGGATAAGATGCTTTCGTCCGAATATATTCTGTGGAAATTTCCGTGCTATACCAGCAAGGAGAAGAAGGAAGGGCTGCAGTGCCAGGTGGAATATGTGCTCTGCGGAAAAAACAGTGACCAGGATAATCTGGCGGGAACCGTGAACCGTCTGCTGGCGCTGCGGGAGGCGGCAAATCTGGTGTATCTGGCGAAAGATGCGCAGAAGCAGGGCGAGATGGAAGCAATGGCGGGGGTAATTGCCGCGTCATTTGGAGTTCCGGCGGCGATGCCGGTTGTGAAAATGGCACTTGCCGTGTGCTGGGCATTTGCAGAAAGCATTCTGGATCTGCGGGAACTGCTGGATGGTGGAAAAGTAGCACTGTTCAAAACGGCAGAATCGTGGCAGCTTTCTCTGGAACAGCTTCCGAAACTGCTGGAAACAGGGGATCAGAGCAGAAAAAATGCACCGGGCGGCATGGAGTATTCCGATTATCTGCGGCTGCTTTTGATGCAGAAATCGGGAAAAGCGGTAACGTTTGGAGCGATGGATCTGGTGGAATACAATATGCGGACAGAACAGCAGCAGCCGGGTTTCCGACTGGATTGCTGTGTCGATGAACTGGAAGCCGGTTTTACGGCGGTAATTGGGAAACGAGAGTATGAGATTACGAGAAATTATGGATATGAGATGCAGGGAGCAGCCTGAAAAATGGGATGACTCCGGCAGGGATACAAAAGGGTGTTCTTCTGAACGGCACATTTATTTCTGGAACCTTATCAAAAAACTTATCCACTCTTCCGGGAATTTTTATAAATCCGGATCAGGAGAGCAGCCTTTTGTAAAACGAAAATGGAACAGGGCAAGCCTGACGGTGGAAGCTTCACTGGCACTTCCTGTTTTTCTGATCGCGGTTCTTGTGTTATTAAAAATCGTGGATCTTTACCGGCTGCATGGAATGCTGACGGTATCTCTGCAGGAGTCCGCGCGGTATCTTTCCGTCTGTGCCTACGCGGTGGATGAGACGGGAAAAGAAACGTATGAAATACCGGAAACGGCCGCGTGCATTGCTTATGCAGAAGCAAAGATTCCAAAAGAAATCCGCGAAAATGGAATGGTGACACTGGCAGGAAGCCGTGTGAAAAATGGATGGCTGGAACTGAAAGCGATTTACTGGCCGAAAATGGGAAACCGCCTCGTTCCGGTGCGGAACCGGGGAATTGCAGCGTGTGCGAAAGTGCATCTGTTCTGCGGAAAGACAGAAGAGGAGGCGGATGAAGAAGAGGGCGAAGCAAAACAGATGGTGTGGGTGACTGAGAACGGCAGTGTGTATCATACCGATTCGTCGTGCAGTCATATCAATCTTTCGATCCAGGTTTCCTCACCGGGTGCGCTTGCGTGGAAACGGAATCAGGATGGAGAAAAATATAAGGAATGCGAACAGTGCGTGGGAAATGGCGCTGCGGGTGCGGAAGTTTACTATACGAAATACGGAAACCGGTATCATAACAGTCTTTCCTGCAAAGGGCTGAAACGTAAAGTAAAACTTGTAGCACTGGAACAGACGGATGGACTGCCGCAGTGCTCGAAATGCGCGAAAAAGGCGGCGTAAGAAAGCCGGATATGAGCAGAGCAGGTGTATTCTTTCCGGGTGAGACCGGAAAGAAGGACGGTAAACAGAAACTCGGGTTTGCGGAAAGGAGGCCGCGGCTGTGTATCAGGAAGAAGTAAAGAGTGCAATTATATTGCTGTATCTGGGGATTCTTGCCGGAATGGATGTGAGGAAACGGCAGATCAGCCTTGTCCTGACCGGTGTTTTATTCCTTGCAGGCATTGGATGGCAGATTCTGGTGGAACAGACATCGTGGCTGGAATGGCTGCTGTCCCTGCTGCCGGGAGCGGGATTTCTGACGCTCAGTTATATATCACGGGAACAGGTGGGATACGGGGACGGCCTTCTGCTTCTGACGGTTGGAATCTGGCTGGGATTTGGGCAGACGTTCGGCGTTCTGACGCTGGGACTCATTCTCTGTTCGGTACTCTGCGGAGTTCTTCTGATGCGGAAGAAAATACGGAAACAGGATTCTATACCGCTGGTGCCGTTTCTGCTGCTTGGATTTGTGGGGAGGTGCGGAATGCTTTGAAAGTGAAAATGAGAAAAGCAAGTATTACGGTAGAGGCAGTTCTGGTCGTGCCGCTTGTTCTGATGGTGATTTTTCTTCTGCTGTCGCTGACATTTTTTGTGCACGCACGGAGCTGGTATACATTTGCGGCATATGAAAGCACAATGCTTGCCGCCAGTGAAGGCCGCCTGTCTGTGGAAAAAGGAGAGGCAGCCGCCCAAAGCCGGATGGAATGGTGGATTTCCCAGATACCGCTTCCGGCTGAATCGGTGACCGTACAGACGGTGTGCAGAGAAAAAGAGATTCAGATAAAAGCAGAAGGAAACATTCTGCCAATCTGGAGTCGGAACGCGTGGGAATATTCGGTTTTGAGTGAAAGCAGGAGAAACAATCCGGTGAAAACGATCCGGAAGATACGGGCAGTAAAACAGATCTGGAACCAGAAGTAAGGACGGAAGCGGAGAAATGCAGATTGATTATAAAAGAGATTTGAACCATACGTATGTTATTTTACAGGAGGAAAAAGAGCCGGACACGGCGTCGTATCAGATCCGTATGCTGCTGACAAACGCAATCCCAGGGCTTTTGGACTGCAAAATCGGGAAAATGGATGATAAAACATTGTTTTACTATGAGGTGACATCAAGGCAGTCACTTCAGAGTGTGTTTGAACAGCGCTCGATTGGGGCGGAGGCGCTGCGGAAACTGTTTGAACAGCTGCTGGATCTTCTCGAAGAACTGGGGCAGTACCTGCTTGCACCGGACGGCCTCGTTCTGCAGCCGGAGCTGGTTTTTGCAGATGCAAATCTGGAGAACTTTTCCTTCTGTTATCTGCCGGGAAAGCAGGGACACACAGGCTGTTTTCAGAAGCAGATCCGGGAGCTGATGGAATATCTGCTGCCGAAGCTGGATCACCAGGAGCAGGATGCGGTGGTACTCGGGTATGGACTGTATCGGGAGATTTCGGCGGAGATCTTTTCGGTTGAGATGATTCAGGCACTCTTATATCAGACAGGGAAAGAGAAGAAAGAAACGACGGAGCAGGAGGGAAAAGAGCGTCCCAGGGAAGAAAATCCGCCTGTACAGATGGAGGAAACACTTTGGGAAGAACAAGAAGTGGAAGCGGCGGAAAATTTTTTTGTGGAAGCGGAGGAAGAAAAGGATGAGGGACGCTGGAAAAATATTGTGGAAGCAGTGATCTGCATCGGATTTCTGGGAGGTGTGCTGGCACTGCGGTGGACACAGGCCGAAACTGTTTGGTATCTGGTGCTGGGAGGAGCGGCGGCTGTTGTGGGAATTGTAAGTCTGGCATTGGAACTTGTCAGTCGATGGAAAAAGCGGCAGTCGGGAACAGAAACAGGAAGCTATGGGAAGGCCGCAGGAATCCGGAAACAAGGAGAAACAGGAGATGTATTTTCGGAATATCAGAATCGGAAGGGCTTAAAACAGAAAGATGGAACATGGAATCCGAAAAGCGATACAGAACAGCAGGGGTGGAAAAGGGATTCCTCAGTCGAAAAAGAGAAAACATGGGAAAAGAATGAAGAACAGGAAAACAGAAAGATGCACAGCCTGATGGAATTGGAGGGGCATGAAGAGGATCTGTTTGGAAAAACGGAACTGCTGACCAGCCCGGAGGATGAGGGAAGGGCATATCTGATTCCGATAGATCCGATTGATCTTCCGCTGATTCCGATTGAACGCGGAAGCACATTGATTGGAAAACTGTCAGCGGCGGCAGATGTAATTCTGCCATACCGTACGGTAAGCCGCCTTCACGCAAAGCTGGTCAGTACAGAAGAGGGAGATTATCTGCTGGATCTGAATTCGCGGAACGGAACAACGGTGAATGGCGTTCCATTGATGGGCGAGACAAAAAAGAAGCTGGAGGATGGAGACGATATCTCATTTGCCGGGAAGAAATACCGGTATAAGGCGGGAGAGAAAAACAGAAATTAGAGAAAAATGACGCATTACACTTTTTCGATTTGGAGAAAGCGCTGGATGCGTTATTTTTAATATGGCAGAATGATCAAAGAAAAAAGTTATGCGAATGAAACAAAAATATTATAGAAAAGAAAATTATGCATAAAATTAAAAAAAGAAATAATGTAAAAAATAATGTCATAAAACGTCGAAAGCCGTCGTGAAGCGTCAATAATTGTCGAAAAACGTTTATCAAAAAAGAAAAAAATTTGACGATTTCTTGCATTTACAAGTGAATTAAATTATAATAAAAAAATAGCACAGATAAGGAAATGATGTAATGGAAGAACAAAGGAAAAACAGTTACGATCCGAACGAAGATATCGTGGACCGTATGTGGAAGAGGTCAAAAAACAGCATCAATCTGGTCATCGTCGTATGCAATATTCTGGTATTCCTTGCAGTCACACTGACCGGAGGGACAGAGAGCTCCAGACATATGATGGACTGCGGTGCGGCGTATGCGCCGCTGATTGAGAGCGGAGAATACTATCGCCTGTTTACGAGTATGTTTCTTCACTTTGGCATCCAGCATCTGATCAACAACATGCTGCTTCTTTTGTTCCTTGGGGATTACCTGGAACGCGCAGTTGGAAAGATCCGTTATCTGGTCATCTATCTGGGTGGCGGACTTGTCGGAAATCTGTGCTCGTATCTGCATGAACTGTTCCTGATGAAAACAGGGGAAGCACCGGCAGTTTCCGCCGGCGCTTCGGGAGCGATTTTTTCTGCAGTCGGAGCGATGCTTGTTCTTCTGGCATTTCGGAAAGGAAGGCTGGAGGATCTCACCTTCCGGCGGATGGCCGTCATGGCTGTCCTTTCGCTGCTGGTCGGATTCCAGTCTTCAAATGTGGACAACTTCGCACACATCGGCGGTTTTCTGGCAGGTGCAGTCCTGATGGCGGTTCTCTATCCGGGAATGGCAAGGATCAGGAAAAGGGGAAAACGACCGTAAAGGTGCTTCCTTCCCCGGGAACGGAAGAAACGGAAATCGTGCCGTCGTGTGCGGTTACAATTTCCTTGCAGATGGCAAGTCCAAGGCCGGTTCCGTTTTTCTTATGTGTGACAAAAAGGTCAAAGAGAGTCGGCAGATCCTCGGCGGGGATTCCGCAGCCAGTGTCCTGCACACGGATGGTCAGAAAGTCACCGTCGAAACAGAGAGAGATTTTGATCGTTCCGCCGGAAGGCATTGCTTCCGCCGCATTTCGGATCAGGTTCAGAAAAAGCTGACGAAATTGCGTGGTATCAAGGGCAAAGCGCGGAATGGCAGATTCCTTGACAAGTTCAATGGAAACCTGTTGTTTTTCGAGGAGAACGCCGGTATCGGCACAGAGATTCTGGAGCAGAAGATAAGGATTCACGTAAGCGCGTACCGCCCGATATGAATGATTATAGCAGGAGAGCTCATCGAGCAGGGAGTTCAGAAAAGCCATATTTTCCTGGATTTTCTGAAAATAGAGATCGTTGGAAAGCTCCGGATGCGCTAAAAGAAGAAGCTGATGAAAGCTGTGGATAACCGCAACAGGATTTCGAACCTCATGTGAAATCCGGGAAATCATAGCGTGACATTCTTCCGATAAGCCCTGTGAATTGGTTGTTGGTTCTTTTGACATAGCCGTATCCTCCTTATGATGCGTAGGTAATGATTTTTGATTAGGCAAAAGTTTAGCATTGAAAAGGGGGAGCGCGCAACAAAAAGCGTTCTGCATTATTTGACATTTTTCGACAAATAGTGAGAAAATAGAGTTGTTCGGAACCGTGCAGAACGGGATTCGGAACAACAGAAGAATTAAAAAAAGTAAAGGAGAAAAAGATCATGGATTGTATTTTTTGTAAATTAGCAAACGGAGAAATTCCAACCGCGACATTGTATGAGGACGATGAGTTCCGTGTCATTCTGGATCAGGGACCGGCAACGAAAGGACATGCGCTGATTCTTCCAAAACAGCATTTTGCAAACATTTATGAAATTCCGGATGAAACCGCAGCGAAAGCAATGATTCTCGGCAAAAAAATGGCGACGGCCATGACGAAAGCGCTTCATTCTGATGGCTTCAATCTGGTACAGAACAATGGTGAGGCAGCAGGACAGACGGTATTCCACTTCCATATGCATCTGATTCCAAGATATGAAGGTGACAATGCCGGTATTGCTGCATGGAAGCAGGGAACTCTCGAGGATGCGGTAAAAGAGCAGATCATTGAGAGCGTGACGGCAGAGCTGAAGGCCTGAGAAAAGGCTGGCAGCAGCCAGAAAAAGAATCAATGACAGACGAACAGGGGCGGAGAACAATGGACAAAAATAACTTTTCAGAAATATATAAAAAGTATGTAATGACAGCCTATTCAGCCGCAATGCAGGTGGTGCACAATGAAGCCGATGCGGATGATATCGCACAGGAAACGATGGTGAAACTGTACCTGAATATTGATGCGCTGGATGAAGACAGAGTAGAAGGCTGGGTCCGTGTCGCTGCAAAGAATCTGGGAATTGATTATCAAAGAAAAGCACAACGTTTTGACTGGAACGAACTGGATGAGGATCTTCGGGCGGAAGAGATGGAACTTCCGACGCTTGCAGAGGAAGAAAAGCAGGAGAGAAATCATTTTTTTCGGGAAGTGATGGATGCACTGAAAGATCATGATGAATCGGGTTATTATATTACGCGTGAAATCAAGGTGCATGAGCGTTCGGAAAAGGAAGTAGCATCCGAAATGGGTATCACCATAGGAAATCTGCGGGTGAAAATGACCCGGACGAAAAAATGGCTTTGCCAGCACTTTGCTGACAAAGCCAGAGAAAGGGGATTTCTGTAGTTACTATTTGCGTTCGCATTCCTGGATCAGGGAAAGGATGCGGCCGATGGAATCGGTGTGGCCGCTCTTCTTCATCGCATTGATGTAGGTCTGACGGTTTTCGTAAACCTCACGGATTGCGGACTGAAGAGTCTGCGCATTCACGGATTCTTCTTCCAGAACTTTACTGTAACCCTGACGCTCAAAGGAACGCGCATTTAAAATCTGGTCTCCGCGGCTGGCATTGGCAGAAAGCGGAATCAGAATGTTTGGTTTTGCCAGAGCACTGATTTCGCAGATCGCATTTGCGCCGGCGCGGGAGATGATCAGATCTGCTGCGGCGAAGAGATCCGGGAGCTCATCTTTGATGTACTCGAACTGAACGTAACCTTCGGTACCATTTAAGGATGCATCCAGTTTATCTTTACCGCAGAGATGAATCACCTGGAAATCTTTCAGAAGTTCTGGTAAAATAGAACGGACCGCATGATTGACAGCGACGGAACCGAGGCTTCCTCCGATGACGAGAATAACCGGTTTTGCGGCATTGAATCCGCAGAACTTCAGGCCTTCCCGTGCATCGCCGGACAGCAGTTCCTGGCGGATTGGCGTTCCGGTCAGAACGGCTTTGTTTTCCGGGAGACATTTAACGGTTTCCGGGAAATTACAGCAGACCTTTGCAGCGGACGGAATACACAGCTTATTTGCCAGGCCAGGCGTCATATCCGATTCATGGATGAGCGCCGGGACTTTACATGCTTTGGCGGCAAGGACAACCGGTACCGAAACGAAGCCGCCTTTGGAGAAGACAACGTTTGGTTTCAGCTTTTTGAGCAGTTTTTTTGCTTCAAAGTAGCCTTTTACGACGCGGAATGGATCGGAAAAGTTTTTCGGATCGAAGTAGCGGCGCAGCTTTCCGGATGAAATTCCGTAATACGGAATGCCGAGATCTTCGATCAGCTTGCGCTCCATACCGTCGTAGGAACCGATATAAGAGATTTTATAACCTGCTTCCTTTAATTTTGGAATCAGGGCAATATTCGGGGTAACATGGCCGGCGGTACCTCCGCCTGTCAGAACAATATGCTTCATGAGAATTCCTCCCTGGAATTTGATAATATCATTTGGCTTTTATTATCCCCTCAAGAAGAAAAAAAGTCAAGAGCGGTTACAACATGGAAAATGCCGAGGAACGGAAGAAGATGAAAAAGATAGAAAAAGAAGAACAGCTGAAAAAGAAACTGGAGCAGACGATGGAAGAAAAAATGGCTGCGGATTCGAAAACGGTGGAAGGGGAATCGGCAGTTGTAAAGGCAGAGGAAGGAAACACAGCAACAGAACAGGAGCCGGAGGCTGCGCCTGCACTTTCAGAGGAAGAACTGAACGCAATGTACGAGCGCTTCCAGCAGCGACTCCAGAAGGAAGGACTCGCGGACGCGGAAGGCAACCCGACAGAAAAAACACTGGAGATCCGCCGCCAGATCGTGGAGAGAAAGGCAGAACGCGAAAAGCAGGCGGAGAGACAGAAGAAGATTGCGAAGAGAGCGAAAACAACAAAACACTGGGTACGGACGGCAAAGGCGGCTGGTGTTGTGTTGGTTGTGGGGGCGTGCGTTTTTGGAGCTAGTATGACGAGCGAGGCGAATCGGATTCGATTGGTGGAGAGTGTACATGAAGTTTGGAATGGCGGGGATGCGACAGGAACGAATAATGGTGAAGATAGAAAATATTCGGCGAATACATTAGATGAAGCAGCGAAGGAAATAAGAGAAATATTACATATTGATGTTCCAGAGTTTTATTATATTCCGAAAGGTATGGAGTATAATCAAGCAACGATATTAGACGCAACACAAATGGCAATAATTAAGTATCAATATAACAATCAGTTTGTATATTTTCACTTGGCTGCAAATGAAAAAGATTTGTCACAGGGTAATTGGAAAGATCGAGAAAAGGTTCAAGTAGAAACGCTTGATGATGTAATTGAAGTTGAAATGGGAACAATTTCTGAAAATGACGAAGAAAATTACTATGCATTATGGAAATATAAGGATGTATATTATCAATTAAGTGGTCAGATAAAAAAGGAAGAGATTTTAAAAATTTTAAGTGAAATGCAGTATAATGTGTAATTATTTTATCGACTTAACGTATATATTATGTAGGTGAAGACGAGGGGAAAGAGGAAGTATGAAAAAGGTTATGAATTTAAAAAGCTTACTCTTTTGCGCCATGCTCGTTTTGACAATGTCATTAAATACTGTAAATGCACAAGCAGGAGCGTTAGATTATTTGGGCCATACAATTGATGGATCTGAGTTGACAAATGAGATGGAATCCATCGGAAATTATCAGAGTGTGGCAAGAAGTACATATCTTCATCAGGGGTTTGTAAGAATAACAAATAATGGAGGAGGATATGTTGGAATTGGTGCTGGAACAGAATGTAATGTAACATGTGGAACTGTGAAGTTAAATGTTTATTTGGAACGTTCTAGCGGCTCAGAAGACTTTTACAGTTACAAAAAGTGGGAAAATGTAGATTATAATACATCATCTTTGTATTTAAATCAACAAGTCAAAGTAGAAAAAGGTTACTATTATCGTTTGAGAGGATATCATTCCTGCACAAAAAATGGAGTTCTTGAAAATGGAGCAAGCAGAACTGACGGTATTTACATTGGATAAAAAATTACATGAGATCATTAATATTCAAAGAGAGTAGATTATTGAAATGTGTAAGCGCAAAAGAGGTAGCGTAAACTAGCGGACAAAATTTTTAACCCAATCCAGTTTACACTCCCTCATCCCCTTTCGGGGCCAGTCCCCTATAGAAACCTTATAACAATGAATATATTAAGACGAAAACGCAGATCTTTCAGGATTTTCAACGCGTCGAAATTCCTTTTTCCAACCACAACACAGATCTGAGTCATCATGTGTTACTATGTTCAGCGTGTGAGTGATCATACGGAACATCGGCTGACCCCGATAAGTGAGGCATCGGTATTACTGCAGGAATACCGGTGCCTCTTTTCTATGCACTTCCGGCGGCCGATGCCCATAATTGAACAAAAATATCAAGATTGTTGTGCAATCTGCCTTAAAATTCCGTTGGAATCTGCCAGGTATTATGCTATAATAATCAAAAAAGAGAGAATAAGCATAAAATACAAAAGAAATTTCAGATTATTTTCGCGGACAACGCGTCAAAGACCATGCTGGCATGAGAACTTGATGACTGCTGGCCGCGATAACGGGCCAAACGCATAACGCGTGTTTTGACCCGTAGTGACAACATTTTGTCCCCGAACAAAACGGGAGAACAGGAGGCATCTTATGCGTCTTACATTTCTTGGAGCAACACATGAAGTGACGGGCAGTTGTTATTATCTGGAGGCTGCCGGAAAGAAGTTTTTAGTGGACTGCGGTATGGAACAGGGACCGAATATTTACGAAAACAAACCAATTCCGGTCCCGGCATCCCAGCTTGATTTTGTATTGATCACGCACGCGCACATCGACCATACCGGAAATCTGCCGCTGCTGTATGCGCACGGCTTCCGCGGCCCAATCTATATGACTCCGGCGACGGTAGCGCTTTCGGACATCATGCTCCGCGACAGTGCACACATTCAGCTCGCCGAGGCCGAGTGGCGGAACCGCAAGAACCGTCGGGCGGGAAAAGAAGATTACGTCACACCATACACAATGGAGGACGCCCTCGGCGTGATCCGCTTGCTGGAGGGCATTCCGTATCATCAGCGTGTGACACTATCGGACGGCATTCAGATCCGTTTCCTCGATGCCGGTCATCTGCTCGGCTCCGCATCCATTGAGCTGTGGCTGACAGAGGACGGTGTGACGAAAAAACTGCTCTTCTCCGGCGATATCGGAAATATCCATCAGCCGCTGATCAACGACCCGGAGTACCCAGAGAGCGCTGATTACGTGATTATGGAATCCACCTACGGTGACCGGAGCCACGGTCCGAAACCGGATTATGTACCGGAGCTGGCAAAAATCATTCAGGAAACGCTCGACCGCGGCGGCAACCTCGTGATCCCGTCGTTTGCTGTTGGAAGAACGCAGGAGATGCTGTACTTTATTCGTGAAATTAAGGCAGAACATCTGGTTCACGGCCACGGCGAATTCCCAGTTTACGTGGACAGTCCGCTTGCCGTTGAGGCAACCAATATTTTCCGCGATCACCAGAAAGAGTGCTACGATTCCGATGCTGCAGCGCTCCTTGCGCAGGGCATTAACCCGATTCTGTTTCCGGGCTTAAAGCTCTCGATTACATCCGATGAATCGAAAGCCATCAACTTCAACGAAACCCCGAAGGTCATTATCTCCGCGAGCGGCATGTGCGATGCGGGACGAATCAAGCATCATCTGAAACACAACCTCTGGCGGCAGGAGAGCACGGTTCTTTTCGTCGGCTATCAGGCCGTCGGCACACTGGGACGGGCGCTGATCGGAGGCGCGAAGGAAGTGAAGCTGTTCCAGGAAGAGGTTCATGTGAACGCACACATCATCCAGTTCCCGGGCATGAGCGGCCACGCAGATCAGGAAGGACTGCTCAAATGGGCGGGCAGTCTGCAGGCAAAACCGGACCGCGTTTTCGTAACGCACGGCGAAGATAAAGTGACGGAAATTTTTGCGGAAAAACTGTGGGACGAATTCCGCTACCCGGCGATGGCTCCGTTCTCCGGAACCGTATTTGATCTGAAAGAAAATGAATTTATCGAGAAAACTGTCGGCATTCCGATCCAGAAGGAAACAACGGCAAACGCAGGAACACTGCGCACGAGAAGCAGCGGAAATGCCGTCTTCGATCGTCTCGTTGCGGCTGGTCAGCGGCTGCTCACCGTCATTACAAGAAACAAAGGCGGTGCTAACAAAGACCTTTCGAAATTTGCCGATCAGATCAACAGTCTCTGCGACAAATGGGACAGATAAAACTGTTTCAGCGACCGGAAGGAAGAAAGACCGCGCTATTATATATAGAAGAAAGAGCGGCAGAAAGCAGGCGGCAGGGAGGCTGTGCTGCATCAGAAAAGAAAAAACAGAAGTGCATAAATTACAAAATCCCCGGGTGAGCATTCCCGGGGATTTATTATAAAAAAGAGCAAGCGTTAAAAAGAGTTATTTCTGAATTGCCTGTTCCAGTGCTTTTGCAAGCTGGTCTGGACATGATGTTCCGCGTCCGTTGCAGTCGATGCCTTTCATGCGGGAGATGGCTTCGTTTACGTCCATGCCCTCAACGAGTCTTGCAACACCCTGTGTGTTTCCGTTGCATCCGCCTACGAACTGTACGTTGTGTACTTTACCGTCTTCTACCTCAAACAGAATTTTTCTGGAACAGGTACCTTTTGTTGTATATTCCATCGATAAGATCCTCCTTTGTGAATAAAAAATTAGAACATTATCGTGAACTTTAGCCACGATAATTCTTCGGTTCCTGCTATTATACCATAGATTACGAAAACAGCAAAGAAAAAAGATACCACAGATCCCAAATTTATTGTATACTGTAACAGGAATTACAAAGAAACCAGAAGGAGAAGAAAATGGACTCCCGGAGTTTTCCGTTCTTACTTTAGCGGCTGACCGCTGACAAAAATGATTTCATAAAAGCAAGAACAGAAAGAATCGGAGAGTACATGTAAAGTTATTGGAGGATATCATAAACATGAAGTTAATTGGAATTATCGGTGCAATGGAAGTTGAAGTTGCAAGCTTAAAGGAAATGATGACGGATGTTACAATCCGCACGAAAGCATCCATGGAGTTCAATCACGGT
The DNA here is from genome assembly GCF_003480555.1 of Blautia sp. AM29-29. NCBI lineage: Bacteria > Bacillati > Bacillota > Clostridia > Lachnospirales > Lachnospiraceae > Blautia > Blautia sp. AM29-29. Next base: position 143,490 of record NZ_QUJD01000004.1, on the reverse strand, counting down.
TACCTGAACGGAAAAGAAGTGGTTGTTGTGCGCAGCGGAATCGGTAAAGTAAACGCCGGTATCTGCACGCAGATTCTTGTAGATGATTACGGCATGGACTGTGTCATCAACACCGGAATCGCAGGCTCCCTGCGGAATGAAATCAACATCGGCGATATCGTGATCTCGACCGATGCTGTTCAGCACGACATGGATGTGCGCATCTTCGGATACCCGCTCGGCGAGATTCCGCAGATGGGCGTTTTGAGCTTCCCGGCAGACGAGCACCTCGCAGAGGTGGCAGAGGAAGTCTGCAAGGAAGTCAATCCGGAAATCCAGGTATTCCGCGGACGCGTGGTCAGCGGTGACCAGTTTATTTCCAGCAAAGAAGTGAAAAACCATCTGATCGAGGAATTCAACGGTTCCTGCGCCGAGATGGAAGGCGCTGCGATTGCGCAGGGCGCTTATCTGAACAAGATTCCATACGTCGTACTCCGCGCCATCTCCGACAAAGCAGACGACAGCGCAACAATGGACTACCCGACCTTTGAGAGCGAGGCAGCCCGCCACTGTGTCAACCTGCTGCAGGAAATGGTAAAACGCCTGTAATCTAAAAAAAGCAAGAAGAAAAAATCGACAAACGGGCAGGCGAAAACCAGCGAAACCACGCGAACCGGCACGAAAGCAGTCCCCTGAAGGAACGAAAAATAAAAATTCACGCGAAAAAGCACAGAATCACAAAGAATTTGACGAACGTTTTTTGTTTCCAAATTTTTCCGGCAGTGCTATACTGTGGCACATCGGAACAAGAAGATGCTCACTACGGATTGCTCAGCAGTAAAACACTTGCTGTTTTGCTGCGTAAGAAAGTGATTCAGGTGTGAGCAGCCCTCCTTTTGCGAAGCAAAATTTTCAATGAGGGCTGCGAATGTTACAGTTCCCAGGTACCTGTGAACTGTAACACGTCTCCACTGCCGATATGCCAGCGGAAGAATCCTGTGCGCGCAAATTCTGCCGCGGCATCCGCCGATGCACCGCAACGGAAGCACCGGCATATGATCATGACAGGCAAATTCAAAAATCATCAGGGGGAATAAGAATGCTGGAGTTTTGTGTGAAACAAAATGTGTTCTTATACGCAATGATAGCAGCAGGAATCGCCGGTGTGTGGTGCCTGTTCTGGAATAACCGTTTCTACACCCGGGCCATCCGCGATCTCGGAAGGCTGAAGGAACCAAAGTCGAAATGGACCAGGTCGGTGCTGGAAACGTGTCAGAGAAAAGCGCATCCCTTTTCGAATGCCGGGGCGTTTATGCGCAGCCAGATTGCACAGGGCAGGTCAGCGGGAATGGCAGTCCCGACGCTTCTGCGCGGAAGCCAGAATATGATCCTCACGGTTCTGGCGCTGTCGATTCTTTCGCTGTGGGCGATCTACCGATACCGTTATGGAGAGGCGGAGCTGATGCGCTACCTCGGAACGGGCACCGCGCTCGCCGGAGGCCTTGTCTTTTTCCGGCTCTGTCTGGATTTCGGCGGAAAAGAGGAAATTCTGCTGAACGGCTGGACAGACTATCTGGAAAATGAGTTTGCAGCGACGAAACAGAGTGCGGTGCTGGAAACCGTACAGCAGACCGAACGGCAGCCGGTGCAGGCGGAAACCATGGCACAGGCAGGAACCGGAGCGGCGAAAGCAAAACCGCAGACTGCGGGAAGCGAGTCCGCCAAAGAGCGGAATGAACTGTTCGCAGATCCGGAAAAAGAAGCGAGGATTTCGAAAGTCAGGGAGGGCATCCGCCAGACCGCCGCGGCCGAGAGCAGGTTTGCCGGAATGCTGACGCCCGAGGAAGAGAAGCTGATGAGGGAGATTATCAGCGAATACGTGTAAATACCAGGGGATCAGGCCGGGGAGCATGGCATATCGACATGACCATATTTCCGAATCGGCAGTCCGCAGGTATCTAAGATAAAAATATTTCAGGCAGTGCCGTCTTTCAAAACAGACAGGCGGCACTGCTTTCCCGGATAAAGCAGAATCATCATCTGCAAAAGGAGGAACCAACATGAGACTTGTAATTCTTGAGGCAGAGTCACTGGGAAAGGACATGGATCTGTCCGGCTTTTCCCGTTTTGGAGAAGTGACAGTATATGAAAAAACAACGGAGGAGGAATGCCCGGAGCGTGTGCGGGAGGCGGATATCGTCATCTGCAACAAGGTGCGCATGTGCAGCCGCACCCTGTCCGGCGCGGAGAACCTGAAACTGATCTGCGTCACCGCAACCGGCATCAACAACATCGATCTCGATTATGTGAAGCGCCACAACATCGCCGTGACGAACGTCGCCGGCTATTCCACCGTCAGCGTGGCCCAGCACACCTTTGCGATGTACTTCTATCTGGCAGAAAAACTCCGTTATTACGATGATTACGTAAAAAACGGCAGCTACGCCGCCAGCAGTCTTTTCACCTGCATGGACAGACCGTTCACCGAGCTGGAGGGCAAGACGTGGGGCATCATCGGCCTTGGCGCGATCGGCAGAAAAGTGGCTTCGATTGCACAGGCATTCGGCTGCCGTGTGATCTATTACTCCACCTCCGGTACACACGACGATCCGGACTACGAGCGGGTCGATCTCTATCGTCTGCTGAAGGATTCTGATGTGGTTTCCATCCACGCCCCGTTAAATGAGGCGACCGAGAACCTGATGAATATCGAAACGTTTGCCAACATGAAGCGGAACGCAATTCTGATCAACGTCGGCCGCGGCTCGATCGTGAATGAGCGTGACCTCTGCTGTGCCCTGCGCGAGGGCCTGATCGCCGGAGCAGCGCTCGATGTACTTTCCAGCGAGCCGATCCGCAGTGACAGTCCGTTACTGAAAATGGCGGACGACGACCGCCTGTACATCACGCCGCACATCGCCTGGGCATCGAAGGAAGCCCGCACGCGCCTGATCGGGCTGGTGCAGAAAAATATTGCTTCGTACCTGGAAGGCGGCATGGAAAACCGCGTGGTATAAAAGGGATACAAATCCAGGGACAAAATACATAAAAAGAGCCGGACATCCGACGGAACCGCAGAGGGGACTGCAAGAACAGCCGCTCCCAAGTTCCGCCGGATGCCCGGCTTTTGCATTTGCTTTATTCGCTGCAAAAACGAGAGAACATTATTCCTCTGTAATCTGAATTTCCAGATAATCAAACTCCAGCGATTCAATAAAATTATCCTGTGTGAACCGCGTTTTCGATCTCCGTTTAAACTCCGAAATATTCGTATCGAGCCAGATCGGCTTAGCCAGATTCCAGGCATCACAGATTTCATCGAGCGCACGGAAGACCTTGTGCGTTCTGGTATCCTCATCGTCGATGCAGACGGTAAGATCCTGAAGAATATGATTGTTTTCCACTAATTTTCCCCACATCTGAAACATATTAAAAATCCTCCTGAAAAGTACAAAGTGAACAGTGCATTTGGAACGACCGTGTTAATCGCTGGTAACGGTATGCAGTTCTTTAAAATCCTTCGGCGAGATCCCGTACTCTTTTTTAAACGCGCGGTAAAAACTCGAATAGTCGTGAAATCCGAACAGCAGATACACCTTTGTGACCGGTACATCGCCGAGCAGCGCTTCACGGCACCTTGCCAGCCGCTTTTTGGAAATGTACTGGTGGATCGACATGCCGATTTCATCCTTGAAAACGTGTGCAATGTGATATTTGCTCACAAAAAGTTCCGCCGCCAGCCGTTCGAGCGACAGATCCTCGGACAGGTGCTCATCAATATAGAAACAGAGCTGTTCATACAGCGAGAGCTGTGCTTTCCGGGTGAGCGGGTGATGCTGCTCATACACCGTTCGGTTGATCTGCATCAGCAGGTCGCTGACGTAGAGAAAAATCTGCGTCTCTTTTCCAAAATGATCGGACCGCATTTCCTCAATCAGGCGGATGGTGCGGTACTGGATCGTGTTGAACTCGACGGAATCGAGAGGGAACAGATATTTCTGATTTTCGGCAGCGTATTCCATCAGGTAAACGTAGTCGGCGGAACGGGCGCAGAGCTGCTCTGCAAAAGCGGCGCTGACCCAGAAAACAAAGCGGCGGTACGGCACAGACAGGTCGTGCATCACCAGATGATGCGGCACGCCGGGCGGAATCAGAAGAAGATCGCCGGGCGTCGGTGTGTAGAGCACTCCGTCGATTTCCAGTGAGATCGCCCCTTCGAGAAAGAGATAGAACTCATAATGCGTATGCGTATGTTCTTTTACGCCGGGCACATCGTCGGTGCTGTAATAGTATAACTCAAACGTATCCGAAATCATGTACTGCCGGGTGGCAAATTTCGTCTGCAGTTTTTCTTTCATAATAAAAGCATCCTTGCAAAAAAATGATATTTTTGAACCATAACAACAATTCCCAGCATATCACAAAACAGCAAGTTTTACAATGTATTCGGCAATTCGCACAATAGAAAAAAACAACTTGTCCGGTTATGATACAAGGGAATAAAATAAAAACAGAATGCAGAATAAATTTCAGATAAAGATCAAAACGGAGGAACAGCTATCATGAATCAGATTCTCGAACAGCTTGGAACATACGGCATTGTGCCGGTTGTCGTTTTACAGGATGCAGCAAAAGCAGAGCCGCTTGCCAAAGCTCTCTGCAAGGGCGGACTTGCCTGCGCCGAGGTGACCTTCCGCACCGATGCGGCAGAAGAATCCATCCGCATTATGAGCGAAAAATTCCCGGAGATGCTGGTGGGAGCCGGAACTGTGCTCACAACCGAGCAGGCGGACCGCGCCGTGAAAGCCGGAGCAAAATTTATCGTCAGCCCGGGCCTCAACCCGGAGGTAGTAAAATGGTGCCAGGCACACGAAGTACCAGTGATCCCGGGCATCGTGACCCCGACTGAGATGGCGCAGGCAATCGGTCTTGGGCTCACCATGGTGAAATTCTTTCCGGCAGAACCGGCAGGCGGACTGAAATACATCCGTGCCATCGCAGCACCGTACACCATGATGAAATTCATGCCGACCGGCGGCATCAACCCGCAGAATGTAAGAGAATACCTGGCATACGACCGCATCGCAGCATGCGGCGGAAGCTGGATGGTAAAAAATACGATGATTGAAAACAACGAATTCGACCGCATTGAAGAGCTGGTGAAAGAGGCGGTTGAGATCGTAAAGGAAAGCCGGACGTGACGACATCCTTCCCGCAGCCGCTGGGCACCGACCGTTGACCTCGAGCGTGATCCGAGATGGGGAAGAAACGAGGAGTGCTACGGCGAGAACCCTGTGCTGACCGGAAAAATGGCCGGCGCTTACATCGAGGGAATGCAGGGCGACGATCCAAAATATCTGCGCTGTGCATCAACCCTGAAACACTTCTATGGAAACAACACCGAGGTCGGCCGCGGCTGGAAGAACTCTTCGATTGACCCGCGGAATAAATATGAGCTGTATCTCGAGCCGTTCCGCAGATGTATTGAGGAGAGCGGTGCAGAGGGCATCATGACGGCGTACAACAGAATCAACGGCACCGTCGGCGGAATGGTCCGGGAAAACATGGAAATCTCGGAATCCGTCATCATGAAACAGGCGGACCAGAAGATGTATGAAAATAAAAAAAGTTCACGGTGAATCGCCGCAATGGATTGTCCCCGCGGGTCTTTTCGTGGTACAATGAAACATAACCGATAAAAAGAAAAACGAGGGCAGAACATGAACGAATTATATGAAATGATTGAAAAGAAAATTAAAGAATCCGGCTATCCGCGGCCGATTTCGGGAAGCGATGTTTACGATGACATCTGCGACCAGATCGAGGGAAAAGAGAACGGTTCCTATGTGGTATTATCGAAATTTGATGATGATGTGATTTTCGAGTACCACATCACGGTGATGGATGATGAATTCAACCTCGGCGTGCTGACGATGCGCACCCCGGAGGGCGTGTTTGAGGCTGATTTTGACCAGTAAAAGAGAAAAGAAAGAGGTTGTTACTTATGCCGAATGTTGAAAAAATCACAAAACAGACGGAAAATCCGTTCGTAAATCTTTACCTGGTGGAAGGGACAAACAAAGTAAACCATCACTTCCGCTATTACGTGGCTTCCCGCGCAAAATCCATCGAGCAGATGAAGATTAAAACAAGGAAAAATACGCCGGACGGTGTGCTGATGTACAGTCTGTACGGGGAAAAACGCGACAAAATTGTCCTGGTGCGCCAGTACCGCGTTTCCATTGATGACTACATCTACGAATTCCCGGCAGGCCTGGTGGAACCGGGCGAGGAGTTCCATGAGGCTGCCGTGCGCGAGATGCATGAGGAGACCGGTCTTACGTTTCACCCGTTGAAAGTAGATCCCTGCTACGAGAAACCGTTCTTCACCACAATCGGCCTGACCGATGAAGCATGCTCTGCCGTTTACGGCTGGTGCGAGGGCGAGATCAGCCGCAAATACCTCGAAGAGAGCGAAGTGATCGAAGTTGTCCTTGCTGACCGCGAGGAGGCAAAGAGAATCTTAAAGGAAGAAAATGTAGCAATTATGTGTTCTTATCATCTGATGCATTTTATTCATGATGAGGAGCCGTTTGCATTCCTGAAATAAGTGGAGGGGAGCCAGAAAAACACAACCCCTGGAAGTTCTTAGCACGAACTGCCAGGGGTTGTGTTTTTCTGACTCCCATTTACGTTGTGGGGGACGGGAGGGTGAGGACTCAGGTGTAGTATTGGGCCTGGGTTTCGTAAAGATTGGCGTAGATGCCGTGGTTTGCGAGGAGGGTGTCGTGGGTTCCGTCTTCGGCGATGCGGCCGTGGTCGAGGACGATGATGCGGTCGCAGAATTTGCAGCTGCTCATGCGGTGGGAGATGTAGACAGCCGTTTTACCGGCGGTCATCTGGCTGAACTGTTTGTAGATTTCGGCCTCAGCGATCGGGTCGAGGGCTGCGGTCGGCTCGTCGAGGATGACGAACGGGGCATCCTTGTAGAGGGCGCGGGCGATGGCGGTGCGCTGGGCCTCGCCGCCGGAAAGGTCGACACCGGAGCCGTTGTTGTTGTAAAGGCGGGTGCGGACGCCCTGCGGGAGTTGCTGTACACGGTCGGTGAGACCGACTTTTGCAAGAGAGGATTGCAAAGCAGCTTCATCAATCTCGGTTCCGGCGGCGATGTTTTCGTCGAGCGGGAGGGAAAACAGGTGGAAATCCTGGAAAACGACGGAGAATGCCTGCGTGTACTCTTTGTAGCTATATTTGCGGATGTCAATGCCATTCAGGGTGATGTAACCTGAAGTTGGCTCATACAGGCGGCAGAGCAGCTTGATGAGTGTTGTCTTTCCGGCTCCGTTACGGCCAACGAGGGCGGTTTTTTCGCCGACGGCAAAGGACAGTGTCACATGTTCGAGTACCGGAATATTCGTACCGGGATAAGAGAATGAGACATCGTGGAATGCAAATTCGTACTGGCCGTCGTCGCGTTTCTCAATCGGCAGTGTACCGTCGTAGGCCATAGACGGCTGCGCAATGAAATCCTCATAGGTCGAGAGATAGGAATTGATATAGTCGAACTCCGATCCGGTTGCGAGAAATGTCTGAAGATCACTCATGGCGCGTGTCACGGAACCGGCATACAGAAGAACATCCCCAATGGGGAGAACGCCGTACAGAGCCCTGGCGCCGATCACAAGGTACGCAGCGAAATTGGAAAGGAGCGAAAGCAGCGCGTTTTTTCCGTCTGTGATGGCGGAGAAGCGGGCGAAGTCGAGGTACATCGGCAGAAAGTGTTCCATGGCTTTTCCAAACTGTACGTCGAGAAAATGATCGAGATGACCGATGCGGATATCGTCCGCGCGCCGTTCTTCAAGCATCACATTAACGAGATAATTGGCAACCGAGTTGGAATGGTCGTTGCCCTGGTTCAGCTCTATCTTTTTCTGCGTACTCCTGCGGTTGATGCGGGAGGAAAGTGCAAGCTGCACACCACAGAGCAGGAGCAGTGCAAGCATCGAAAACGACGAGGTGAAAAAGTTATTCCTGCTGCTGTCGGACAGAAGAAACAGACGGAGCAGGAAAAACAGGGCATAGAGAACCGAGAGCAGGGAAGTGATCAGCGTATGAATGACAATGAGCTGGTCACCCACATTTCCCGATCCCATGGAGGAGACGTTGGTGCGCCGGATGGCATCCATCGTCTCTGTTTTTTCGAATTTCTCAAACTCCAGCTCCAGCGCCTTTGCGGTGATTTTCTGTTCCGTGCGTGCAAGACAGAGTTCTTTTTGGCCGTCGAGATACTGACGGCAGATTTTTTCAAACAATCCCAGCCCATACTGCGTAAGCAGAAAGACGACAACAGTATACAGACAGGCGCGGTACGACTTTGCAAGCAGTAAATTCAAAATTCGCGCCGAGAAAAACAAGGAGAGATACGGCAGCGTTGCAGCTGCAAAAGCGCTTCCGAGAAGCCAGAACAGCACGCGGTGATTGCCCTGGCTCACCATAGTTAAAAAGCGGCAGATGGCATGAAACCGTTCTTTCATTTTCATCAGATATCTTCCTCCGTTTCCTGATAATACTGGCTCTGCACCTCAAACATATGCGCATACGATCCGCCGAGGGCAATCAGCTCATCGTGGGTTCCGCATTCTTTGATCTTTCCGTTTTCGAGAAACAGGATCGTATCGCAGAAGCGTGTCGATGCAAGACGATGCGAGATGAAAAGCGCAGTCTTATTTTTCAGCAGTGTGCTGTAGATTTCGTACATTTTATTTTCCGAGATTGCATCGAGCGCAGCCGTCGGCTCATCGAGCAGGAGCAGATGGCAATTTTTATAGAGTGCCCGCGCCATCATCAGTTTTTGCATTTCACCGCCGGAAAGCGTAATGCCGTCGTCCGCCATATCCTTGCCAAGATAGGTTTCTTCTTTCTGCGGCAGACTTGCAATTTTTTCCCAGAGTCCGGCGCGGATGAGTGCTTCTCGGCAACGGTTACGATCGGTCTCTTCCAGTGGGGAGCAGCTCACATTTTCTGCAATCGAAAACGAGAGTGCAAACGGGTCCTGAAAGACCGCCGCGATTGCTTTGTAATACTGTGCCGGATTCAGACTGCCAAGGGGAATGCCGTTGATGGTGATATTCCCTTCCGTTGGCTGATATAGCCCGCAGATCAGCTTGACAATGGTGGATTTTCCGGCGCCGTTGATGCCGACAAGTGCCGTATGCTCGCCCGCATGGAGTGTAAAACTGACATCATCGAGGATCCTTTTATCGCCGCCCGGATGGGAAAACGAGACGTGGGAAAAGCAGATTTCCAGCGGTTTTTCTTCCGCAAGTTCCGGCCGGAACGGCAGCGTGTGGCCTGCAGGGAACGGGAGATCGAAGAATTCCCGCAGCCAGCGGATCTGCTCGAGACAGAGCACGGATTTGGAGAGCGCGGCGGTGATCTCGTTAAAATATGAAGAAAAACCGGAGACGGCACCGAGCGCAAGCACAAAGCCGGATACGGTCATCGTGCCGTGGGATAGACGGTAAATCAGAAAGCCATAGCAGATTCCGTCGCGCAGAAGCTGTAGTGTAAGTGTCAGCAGATCATTTGCAAAGTAGGCGCTGCGGATGCGGAACAGAATTTTCTGATACCGCTTGTTGAGCTGGCGATAAACACCATCGAGCCATCCGTTCAGCTGATACAGACGGATATCCTTTCCGGCGGATGTGTTGTACGACTGTTTCTGGAAATAGCGCTGCGATACTTCAATTTCAGACAGATCGTCTCTGCGGCGGACTTCGTAAGAAGCCGCGCGGCGGTAGCTGAGAAACTGCAGAACCGAGAGCACAAGCAGCAGAAGAATGATAGCCGGATGGACGGTTCCGATCAGTCCTGCGTAGAGAATCAGCCCAAGAAACGAAGAATAAATTGTGACATCGTATCGGAACATGCCTTCCACGCCGACCCAGTTGCTGCAGGTGGCTCCGACGGCTTTTTCGGCGAGCTGCAGCGTTTTTGGTTCTGTCAGAACCGCATAATCTATCTGCATGAAATGACAGAGAAGGCGGCGCGTAAAAAAGCCGGTCCGGAATTCGGTATACTGCCAGGCGTTCCGCGATTGCAGAAAGGTGTGGCTGACAAAAACAACGGCATAGCAAAGAAAGAGAACGAGCGTTCCAAGTGCAAATCCGGAAAAGCCGCTGCTCTGTTCCAGAAACAGGAGAATCCCGGCAGGAAGCAGAATCCCGAAAAAGCCGGTGAGCACCTGTGAGACGATTTCGAGTGCCTGAAAGAGAAACGGCTTTTTGCTGTAATGCCACAGCTCCCGATGAATATAAATGTAGTTAGACCATAATGAATACATAAAGACCTCCTCTGTCACATGTCTTTCGTGAACTGTAGTTATCCTACCATATTCATGCAAAACACGGGGGAAAAGTACGTAAATGGAACAAAAAAGAACGCGAACAGCAAAAAAAGTGTTCACGTTCTGCAAAATTTTTCTGTAGAATCATCGGACAAAATCAAAAAATTCTGGAAAGAGCTTTTTACAGCGGCAGCATAATCTCCGTCACGAAAACGCCGGGCTCGTTCTGCCGGTTGATATATCCTTCGTACTTTTCCACAACAAGATTGATCCGTTTCAGCCCATGCCCGTGATTTCCGCGCTTCGTGGTGATATACTCGCTGTCCAGCTTCCGCACAGTATCCTTTGTTGCATTCGTAACGGAAATATACAGCTGGTTTTTCAGCACACCAATATAAAGCCGGATATAGGGATCCGCAAGGCCCTCGCATGCTTCCACCGCATTGTCAATCAGATTTCCGATCAGCGCGCAGAGATCAATATCACTCACCGTAAGATTGGCCGGGCAGGCTGCCTTGTAATCCACGCGGATGCCGTTCTTTTCGGCGAGTGAAATTTTGGAATTTAAAATCGCATCGAGATTCACATTCCCCGAGTCGCAGAGCTGGTTGACCTGATCGAGATCATTTTCGAGCAGCCCGAGATATTCCTGCAGCTTATCATACTGTCCCATCTCAACATATGCCTTCATTGACTGCAGATGATTGTGGTAATCATGACGCCAGCCGCGCATTGTCAGATAGATATTCTGCACTTCCTCGACCTGGCGGGCGAGAAGCTGGTTCTGGTATTCGATATTTTTGCGTTCCAGATAATGGGATAAAAATGGAATGTGCGCCATGAAACATCACCTCGGTTCGTTCGGAATTGGAAATTAAAAAATGCAAAACCTTTAAAACGCATTCGGCCGGTAAAACTGCAGGAACACCTGGTTGAGTGATGCATAGCATCCGCGGCTGACCGGAATTTTTGTTCCGTCCGACAAGAGACATTCCGTCCGCGTGATCCGCTCCACATGAGCGAGATTCACAAGATAACTCCGGTGTGCTGCCGCAAAACATTCTCCTGTCCCACCAGAAGCCTGCCATGCGGCGGAAAGCTCTTCGCGGAACTCCGACAGATTTTTCTTAAACGTTTCCGTGCCGGCGGCCGTATGCAGCGTCAGATAATGATTATCGGACTCCACAAAAAGCAGATCCGAGAGGAACAGCTTCTGCGTCTCCCCGCCAAGTGAAAGCAGCAGATGCGGCTTTTCCTGTCCGCGCATCGTCTGCAGTTCGTCGAGCAGCGGAAACAGTGTGTCTTCCGTCACCGGCTTTAAGAGATACCGGAACGCCTGCACCTCATACCCTTCGAAAACGTATTCTCTGTGGTTCGTCAGAAAGAGAATCGGCACCTCGCTGTCCGTCTCACGGATTTTCCGCGCCAGCGCCATGCCGTCCATTCCGCCGAGATCAATATCGAGAAAGATGAGATCGAACGGATACGAGTCAGGGTAGTGGAACAGAAAAGCAGCGGAGTCTGAAAAGGCTTCCACGGTAAGAGGAAGCCTTTTTCGCTCCGCAAAGGTGTGGAGCAGCAGTTCCATCCGGGAACGCTGCGCCGGTTCATCTTCGCAGTAAGCAATCCTCATGTTATTCACCCAAACATTTTTTGAAGAAGTTATCGTAAACGGTAATCATTTCCTCGGTCCAGAATGCTGCACCGCCGTGGTCTGCGCCGCGAAGAAGATACAGCTGTACATCTTTTCCGGCATCCTTTAATGCGTGGTAGAGATCGACACTCTGCTGGCAGAACACCATCGTGTCCTTGGTGCCGTGTGCGATCAGCATCGGCGGGAAATCCTCGTTCACGTATGTTTTGGAGCAGGCTGCCTTAGCCTCCTCAAGATGCTCGGTAATGTCATAGCCCATCAGCATGCCCTCCGGGCTGTCCGGTTTCTGATGGTTCAGCGTTATCGGATAGCCGTACGGCAGTGTCACATCAACAGCTCCGTACAGATCGATAATACCGCATACCTCGCAGCTTTCCTCATTGATCGGCTCGTCAAGTTTTCCGCTCTTTGCGGTCATGCCGGCAACGGAAGAAACCTGTCCGCCGGAAGAATCTCCCATTAGGAACATCTGCGATGGATTCAGCTTGTATTCCTCCGCATGCGCACGCAGAAAACGTACCGCATTTTTTGCGTCGATGATCTGCGCTGGGAAATGTGCGATTCCGCTGTGACGGTATTCGACGATTGCAACAACGTAGCCGCGCTGCGCCAGACGGGCGATCATGCCGACCTTCTGGTAGACATACTGTTTCATCCAGGCGGATCCCTGAATAAATGTGATGCACGGCCAGGTGCGCTCCGGGTGCGCCATCTGGAATGGTGTGAAAATTTCCAGATGAAGATTGTGCGCCTCGTCGTAGACAACTTCATGCGCATAGCGGATCTCCATTTCCTCTCCGGTCACCGGAATTTCCACGGCGCCGTCTACCGCGTCCGTGTAGTCCGGCATTGTCTCATACGTGTAGTTTGATGGTTCAATGATCATGTGTAAAAACCTCCTTTTTCTAAAACCCCTTTTTCGGTCCGAAACAGCAATCCACAGGATTTACAATTTCTTCGACTCCTCATATGATTTTAACTCGGAAAGCGCCTCACCTGCAAGTGGATACAGTGCAATAATGTTGAAAATTGTCATCAGCCCGATGCCGACATCACCAAGATCCCACACAAAAGTGTATGCGGCAATACCGCCGATAAACAGCATTACAAGTGCAAGAACCTTGTAAGCGGTCTGGAAACACCACTTGTCACCGAACAGGTAGGCAACGTTGCTTCTTGCATAGAACAAAATGCCGAGGAACGTGGAAAAGCTGAACAAAAACAGCGTAAGTGCGATAAAAATCACACCGAATTTTCCCAGATGATACTGCATGGCGGTCTGCAAGAGATCCATGCCGGAAAGGCCATTAATCAGATCCTTTGGTGCAAGCAGCATAATCATTGCGGTGCAGCTGCAGATGACGATTGTGTCAACAAAAACGCCGAGCGCCTGTACAAGGCCTGCTTTGGCCGGGCGGTCACATTCTGCGGCGGCAGCGGCGCATGGAGCGGAGCCGGAACCGGCTTCATTCGAAAACAGACCACGCTTTACACCGTTCATCAGAACAGCACCAAAACCGCCGGCTGCCATCTGACGAAGTCCGAAGGCTTCCTCAAAAATGCGTGCAAACACAGAAGGAATCTGACGGAGGTTGACTGCGATGATAAACAGTGTGATAAAGAAATAGCAGACTGCCATGACAGGAACTATAAAATCCAGCACCTTTACGGTTGCATTTTTCCGCAGTACGATGATTGCAGAAAGAATCACCAGCATGATACTGGTGTAAAGCGGCGGAATGGAAAATGCATTTTTAAAAGAAGAAGCCACGGAGTTGCTGATTACCTGACTGATACCGCACCAGCAGATCAGACCGGCAATGGCAAACAGAACAGCCGGCAGAACGTATCGTTTTTTCTTCTTGAGGTGGTCTTCAACCAGATCGTGAATGTAGTAGGCAGGACCGCCGCGGTAGCCGCCGTACAGAGGATCTTCTTCTTTGTGAAGCTGTGCGAGCGTAGCTTCGATAAACGCGGTAGACGAGCCGATGATAGCCGTCACCCACATCCAGAACACAGCACCTGCGCCTCCGGCGGAGACTGCAGCGACAACGCCGACCAGATTTCCCATACCGACACGCGTTGCGGTGGAAACGATCAGTGTCTGAAAAGAAGAAAGGCTGCTTTTTTCATTTTTCTTTTCCGACAGGGCACGGATCATGTCCGGGAACAGACGGATAGGAAGAAAACGTGTCCGGATCGTAAAATAGATGCCGGTTGGGATCAGCAGAAGAATCAGAAGGGAGATTCCGAGACTGCCGCCGCCCGGGAGCGGAATCGTAAAAAGATCGCCCCAGAGAAAGTTGTAGACTGTGGTGATGAGATTGACAATCATGTTTTCAAAAACCCTCATTTCAAAATATTTGCGGCACTGTGAAACGTCAAAGCATAAAAGCACCGTTACCTGCTATTATATCGGTTTCTGTTTGGAATGTAAAGAAGGGAAGAGAAAAGATAAGAGGCAAATATCAGCTTTTTCCGAAACCAGAAAAAGTTGATATCTGCCTCTTAAAAATTTTTCAGTCGTATCAAAAGATCAGCCTGCGAGATGCAGCATCTCGATCAGGAACAGCCAGCTCAGGCCATAGAATGTAACGACAGCGACAAGGTCGTTGACCGTTGTGATCAGCGGGCCGGAAGCAACCGCCGGATCGATGTGGATCTTTTTAAAGAACAGCGGAATGCAGGTGCCGACGGCACTGGAAATCAGCATAGCCAGCAGCAGCGCGATACCGATGCAGGCGGAAACAGAAAATGCGAACATCATGGTCTTTCCTTTGAATAAGAAGATGAAAAGTCCGATGACAGCAAAGGACAGAACACCAAGCAGAAGACCATTGCAGAAACCGATGCGCATTTCCTTGAAAACAAGCTGTAATTTCTGTTTTCCGGTCAGGGACTCATCCATCAGGACACGGATGGTAACAGCCAGGGACTGGGTACCAACGTTTCCGGCCATGTCAAGGATCAGGGACTGGAAGGTCATGATGATCGGAAGGGTTGTGACAACCTGTTCGAAAATACCGACTACAGAAGAAACCAGCATGCCAAGACCGAGCAGGATGATCAGCCATGGAAGACGTTTTTTCATACTGTCTTTTAACGGCTCTTTTAAATCCTCCTCTGCGGTCAGACCTGCGAACATCGCGTAGTCCTCACCCATCTCATCATCAACCAGGTCGATGATGTTTGATGATGTGATGACACCGAGCAGGCGGTTGTCATTGTCGAGGACCGGAATAGAATCCTCGGAATAATCCTTCAGTTCTTCGATACACTCGTTGATCGGCTCCTCTGCATATACGTACGGGTAAGAAGTTACGGTCAGATCCTCGAGCGTCTCGTCGCGTCTTGCGATGATCAGGTTTTTCAGATCGATCGCTCCGTAAAATTTCTGCTGCGCATTGACAACAAAGATGGTAGAGATGTTGTCGTTCTTTGCGGCCTGATCGATCAGGCTGCTCATCGCCTGTTTGACATTCAGATCCTCGCGGATGATGATGCAGTTTGTCGTCATGCGGCTACCGATTTCATCTTCATCGAAGGAGGCGATCATCTCAATATCGTGGCGTACTTCCGGATCGAGCAGTTCGATCAGAAGTTTTTTCTTTGCTTTGTCGAGTTTCTGCAGAACCTCGGCCAGTGCATCGGTCTCCATTTTGGAGAGGATGGAAGCGGCTTTTTTGACATCCATCTCTTCGAGGTACTCGGCTACGTTGTCGGATTCAGCATACTCAAAAATATCGGACAGCATGTCCGTGTCCAGAATGCGGTACAGTTTGCATCGCTCCGGAACCGTTAAAAGCGGCAGAACATCTGCCAGGTCATTTTCGTGGTAATCTTCCAGGCGGCTGCCCATGACAGCCGGAGAAGAGTTACTGCGGATTGTATCCAGGATCTCCTGGGTATAATCCTGTACTCGTTTTTCCATTTTTTCGTTATCCTCCATTCTTTTTTTTGACAGCAGAAAAAAACATGCGTGCTGTCGGTGCGAAAAAGCATGTTGGAACCCTCACAGGGCAGTAAAAGCACACGAAAAAAGAACCAGAGAATTACGTTTCAAAACTGGTTTGGATCATGTGTCTTACTTCGGGTTTTCATAGGATAAGAAGGGAAAATATTTAAGATTAAAGCAGGACAGAAGGATGGCCGTCATCCTGCATATTTTCCGGTTCCCGTCCTATGCTGGTACTTCGCCCATGAGAATCACAACTATCCATTCTGTTCACCTGCCTTTTTTTTAGAAATTTTTTGATCAAACAGCCGTTTTTGCCGGTCTGTTTCGCTTGAAATACGGGATTCAAAAATCATCCCTCAAGTATTCTAACTGCTTTCCAGAAAAAAATCAATTCCTATTTTGGTAAAATTTTCGCAACATTCTTATCTCGTTTCTGTTTCTCCTCGTAAAGCATTGCATCCGCATGCGCGAGCATCTCCGGAAGTGTGGAATCCATGTCTTTCGGAAGCAGATAAAAGCCGGTGGAAACGGTAATATTATATGCTTTTTCGTTCGTTCTATTAAAAATGTCGAATGCGGAGTGCAGCGTCCGGTACAGATCCCTGGACATTGTTTCGTCGGAACACGGAACAAGATATGCGAATTCATCGCCGCCGATGCGTCCGCAGACACCGCGTTTGCCGATGGAATCCTGCAGAAACTGTCCGACAAGGCGGATGGAGAAGTCCCTTTCTTCATGCCCGTATCGGTCGTTGATGATCTTTAAATTATTGAGATCCGCATAGACGGCAAGCAGGATGTGCTAAGAAAATAATTGCAATTGTCTAAAAAATGTTTGAGCTCTGAATTCACAGACAAAACTTTATAGAAACTTAAGATTTTCCTTTGCGGACCTAAAGATTCCTTTGGTACAGTAAGGATGAAAACAAAAGACATCTGGCAACTTGAGGGAATTTGCGGTACAATCATCTTTGAATCATGTGGGAGGTCCGGCGCGGAAAAAAAGTGCCGGAAAAGAAAAAATGAAAGGTGGAGAAAGAAGAAATGTACAACATTTTAGTATGTGATGATGATAGAGAGATTGTAGACGCCATTGAGATTTATCTGACCCAGGAGGGCTATCATGTGCTGAAAGCATATGACGGCATGCAGGCCATCCAGATGCTCGAGAGGGAGGAGATTCAGCTGCTGATTATCGACGTCATGATGCCGAAACTGGACGGCATCCGTGCGACGCTGAAAATCAGGGAAAAGAGCAGTATTCCGATCATTATTCTGTCCGCAAAATCAGAGGATGTGGACAAAATTCTGGGACTGAACATCGGCGCGGATGATTACGTGACGAAGCCGTTTAACCCGCTCGAGCTGGTGGCGAGGGTGAAATCTCAGCTGCGGCGCTACACGAAACTTGGAAATCTTCCGGCGGACGACGGAGAAAATGTGTATCAGGTCGGCGGGCTTCTCGTCAATGACGATTTAAAAGAAGTCAGCGTCGAGGGTGAACCAGTCAAACTGACCCCGATCGAATATAACATTCTCCTGCTGCTGGTAAAAAATCCAGGCAAGGTATTTTCGATTGAACAGATCTACGAGAGCATCTGGAACGAGGAGGCGATCGGTGCGGACAACACCGTTGCGGTCCACATTCGTCACATCCGTGAGAAAATCGAAATCAACCCGAAGGAGCCGCGCTATCTGAAAGTTGTATGGGGAATTGGGTATAAGATTGAGAAACAATAATAAGGAGTGAATAATTGTGAAAGAACGAAAACTCTACAGCCTGACGGGGAAGCTGATCGTTTTTCTTCTGCTGATCGTTTTTGCCGCCAGTGCGCTGTTCGGGGGCATTCAGACACTGATGCTTTCCAGCGTCGGCCTGACGCCGAATGCGGCAGCAAAAAAGTATGCGTTTGAAGAAACCACCGCATGCGGCACACTGGTGCAGCGGCAGCTTCATAACGTCATGAGCTACTATAATGATATGAGTAAATTCGGCACAAACGGTCGATACGACGGAACAAAAGAGATTGATTACCGTGCCTTTGCAACCGATGGAGAGGGAAGCGGCGGGATAAGTACAACGTACACCATTGACCAGCTTGTCAAGATGTACGATGACGGCAGCAGCGCAGACCTCAATGAGGTGGCAGCGTATACTGCGGACAATTATGCGACGAACGATGCCGGAATTGACAAAGAAGCCTATCTTGCATACGAAGATGGAACTGACGTGAGCCAGGAAACAGAAGAGACGGATGTAGCCGCACTCACCGAAGAAGTGAGCGCGGCAGATGCAGAGACGTTTGACAGCTTTTCCCCGGACGGCGAGGTCTACTTTCCTTCCGATAATGCAGTGAAAAGCCTGAAAGAGAAAAAAATTGATCCTGCTGATGTTTCCTCCCAGTTTTTGTATCTATACGATCAGGGAATGAGCCTGGAAACGCAGAAAACGAAAGCGGGAACGTACCTCTATGAGTACGCGGCGGCAAATCTGAAAAAGGTATCCATCCGCGATCTGTATATGACACTTTCCGGGGTCACGGAAGAAGTTGCTGCTTTTAAAAACCAGGAGAGCGGCATCAGCGTCGATGCGGACGATGCCAATCTCTGGTACTGTCTGGAGGATAAAGAAGGAAATATCTATACGAATGTGGATTCCTGGAAAAATGGTTACACAACAGCCATTGCGCAGAAATCGCCCTATCCGTTCGCCTTTGCTGTTGACCGGACCGGCGGTGCCGACAAAGTCCGTTCTTATGCAACAAGAAAAAACAGCCCGGCCGTGGAAGCAGCGAGAAGCTATCTACTGAACAATCAGATTGCAGATAATTATCAGAAGATCTTTGTTGCACTGGATCCGGATCTGGCAGCAAGCGACTATTTCTCCCAGTACAGTGAGATCTACAGCCAGTGGCTTCCGAAAATGCAGCTCCTTCTTCTGATGATTGCAGTTGGCGGAATCGGAACGCTGGTCTGCCTGGTCCTGTTCACACTGCAGGCAGGAAGAAATGGAAAAAACAAAGAAATCCGCCTTTACTTTTTCGATCAGTGGTACACGGAAATCGCAGCTGCAGCCGCCATCCTGATTGTGATGGGAGCAGTTGGAATCGTTGCTGTCTGCATCGAACTTTCCTACGGCGGCGTTCATTATATCCAGAATTTTGACGGAAACTACATCTACAGCGGATCCTATGGAAATGAAGCAGATACATGGCGAAGCCTGGTGGCCGCATCGGGCATCCTCGCCGGATTTCTGATCACACTGATTCCGTACTGCTCACTGGTGCGCCGGATCAAAGCACGCAACGTCTGGAAACAGTCGTTTTTGTACTGCGTCGGCCACCGGATCGTGTCTGCCGGAAGAACCTTCTATGAAGGCAGACAGGAGTCGGAGCGAACGATCCTTATGTTCTGCGTTTTCTGCGGCGTGCAGATCATTCTCTGCTGCGGCTTCGGAATGTTCGGCGTATTCCTTACCCTGGTGATGGATGCCGCAGTGCTGCTTCTTCTGCTGCGCGAGGCATCCGGAAGAAAACAGATTGAACATGGCTTAAAAGAGATTGCTGCGGGCGATCTGGATTACAAGATTGACCTGACGGAGCTGCAGGGGGAAGACAACCTTCAGCTTGCCGGAATTGTCAATTCGCTCGGAGAGGGAATGAAAGCGGCAGTGCAGGAGCAGATGAAGAGCGAGCGCTTAAAAGCGGATCTGATCACCAACGTATCCCACGATATCAAGACACCGCTTACTTCTATTATTAATTATGTCGATCTGCTGAAACGGGAAAATATTGAAAACGAGAAAGCGAAAGATTATATCCGCGTACTCGACGAAAAATCACAGCGCCTGAAACAGCTGACGGAGGACCTTGTCGAGGCATCGAAGATCAGCTCCGGAAATATTAAACTGGAATTCATGAACCTGAACCTGAATGAACTGGTACAGCAGGTGAACGGAGAATTTGCGGAGCGGTTCGAAGGCCGCAATCTCGACCTGATCTGTATTCTCCAGCCGGAACCGCTTCTGATCCGTGCGGACAGCCGCCGCATCTGGCGCGTGCTTGAGAACCTGTACGTAAATGTCTGCAAATATGCCATGCCGGGAACACGGGTTTATGTGGATGCCATCAAAAAAGACGGAAAGATTCAGCTCTCGATTAAGAACATTTCCGAGAACCCGCTGAACTTCCAGGCAGATGAACTGACGGAGCGTTTTATCCGCGGCGATGTCAGCCGGAGCACCGAGGGCAGCGGCCTGGGTCTTTCAATCGCAAAGAACCTAACGGTATTGCAGCATGGAAGCTTCAACATTTATCTGGACGGCGACCTGTTCAAGGTTACGATTACGTTTGATGAAGCTGTAAAGGAGAAAAAACCGATGCCTCCGATGATCGTACCGGAAGCGGTACAGGAGGAAGCACAGCAGGATGCCTGAGAAGTGTTGAAAAATAAAAGAGAATAGAAAACGACAACTCCCCGCCGGGAAACACGCAGCAGATGCGGTTCCCGGCGGGGAGTTGTTTATGAAATGCAGTTTATTTATTCGTTTGTTTCGTCTGTTTCTGTCTGTTCAGCCGGGCTTGCAGATTCCTCTTCCGAAGCAGTTTCTGCAGCATCGGTAGTTTCAGCCGGAGCAGCGTCATCGGAACGTTCAGTCAGCGGGCTTGGTCTGTCCATTGCTTCGAGTGCCCGTAAGGATTCTTCTTCCGGTGTCAGAACCTCGTTTTCTTCCTCAGGCATATAGAATGGGAAGATTTTGTTTACGAAGAACCAGGAGCATCCAAGCGCTACCGTGGAAAAGCCCAGAAGGAACATCAGAAGAATCAGATAGCTGACAATCTTTGTCGTGGAGAATACATAGATCAGCAGCGGACAGAGATTGACGAGCAGGATCATGATGGTCCACGGCAGGTGGCGGATTGCCATCAGGATGGAGTTCTTGATCGTGTTTTTTACAGTATTGTCAAAGCGGCTCAGTACCGGAAATACATAGGAAAGTACCATGGCCTCGAAAAAGATCAGTACCAGGAAAACAAAACGCAGGTAGGTGATGGTACCCGGCATTCTCATGACCAGCAGAAGATCAAGAATCAGAACAATCAGAACCGCCAGCAGGATGAGCCAGATGGCAGTTGCCTGCTTGAAGTTTTCGCGGAAGGATTTCCAGTAGGTACGGAAGATATACGTCTCCTCATTTTTGATCATCTTCAGCGTGACGTAGTACATTGCTGTGAAATTGGCGCCGATTGTCACAATCGGGATACACATAATAAGGAAAATAATGTTCAGCATCATCAGGTCGAAGACACGGCCCATAATCTGCGAGAACTTACTGTCCAGGCTGAAAAAACTCATAATTTGTTCCTCTTTTCTGTTGAATTAAGTGTGCCGCCGATTAACGTTCCGGCTGGCAGACATCATAGAAAAGTATAGCGAATTTTTCAGAAAAATGCAATGAAGAGAATATAAACTTTTCGTTTCGTCATTTTGTATAAGAGTGAACATTTTGTTTGTGCAAAGTGGACAGAAGAGAACGGTTCGAGAAAATCCGAAAGCAGAATTGCCAATCTGCCGGAGGAAAGTTTGTGTAATTGTGGCATGGTCGAATGCGGGTAGAAAAGGTATACTAATCCCATAAGCAAGAGAGATGCAAATGCAAAACTCATAATAAAACGCATGATGTTCATTTAGGGAGGATTCAAAAATGGCAAGTTTATCTTTACAGCACATTACAAAAAGATATCCGAACGGTTTTGAAGCAGTAAAAGACTTCAACCTGGAAATCGCTGACAAAGAGTTTATCATCTTCGTAGGACCATCTGGATGTGGTAAATCTACAACACTTCGTATGATCGCAGGTCTTGAGGAGATCTCCGATGGTACTCTGAAAATTGACGATAAAGTAGTAAACGATGTAGAGCCGAAAGACCGTGATATCGCAATGGTATTCCAGAACTACGCTCTGTATCCACACATGACCGTATATGATAACATGGCATTCGGTCTGAAACTGAGAAAAGTTCCGAAAGATCAGATCGACAAACAGGTTAAAGAAGCAGCTAAAATCCTTGACCTGGAGAAACTGCTTGACCGTAAACCGAAAGCTCTTTCCGGTGGTCAGAGACAGCGTGTTGCTATGGGACGTGCAATCGTACGTGATCCTAAAGTATTCCTTATGGACGAGCCTCTGTCAAACCTGGATGCAAAACTTCGTGTACAGATGCGTACCGAGATTTCCAAACTGCATGAGAGACTGGGCGCTACCATCATCTACGTAACACATGACCAGACCGAGGCTATGACACTTGGTACCAGAATCGTTGTTATGAAAGACGGAGTTGTTCAGCAGGTAGATACCCCGCAGAACCTGTACAACGCACCGGGCAACCTGTTCGTTGCAGGATTCATCGGATCTCCGCAGATGAACTTCCTGGATGCAAAAGTAAAAGTTAACGGAAACGACGTTACTCTTACTGTTGGTAAATACAACATGAAACTGCCGGCTTCCAAAGCAAAAGCTGTTATCGACGGCGGATATGACGGAAAGACCGTTGTTATGGGTATCCGTCCTGAGAACGTACATGATTCTCAGATGTTCATCGAAACTTCCAAAGACAGCGTAGTTGAGTGCAAGATCAACGTATACGAGCTGTTAGGTGCAGAAGTTTACCTGTACTTCGATTGCGAAGGCTTCCCAATGACAGCCCGCGTAGATCCTCGTACAACTGCAAGAAGCGGTGATACCGTTAAATTTGCTCTGGATATGGAGAAAGTTCATCTGTTCGACAAAGAGACAGAGATCACCATTACCAACTAATCCATATGAACATCAGCGCGTATGCGCAAACATAGAGAAAAGGATCGGCATCCGTTCGGATGCCGGTCCTTTTTGCATATGCACCGCCCTCCTTTTGCGAAGCAAAAAATAGTTGCCAATGAGAAAAAAATAAGCTATAGTTATAGATAAGACGCACCCTGGAGTAAAATACGCCAGGAGAAAGGAAGTGGCAGATTTGGTATCAAGTCAGGTATTACAGAAAACCCTTGATGAATTAAGAAATATTACGAGAATTGATTTATGTGTGACGAATACGGATGGTGTTCTGCTGGTGACCACATTCCCGGAAACCGCGATTGATGCAGAAAGCATCCGTTCTTTTGTATTATCCGCTGCGGACAGCCAGATTGTACAGGAATATCATTATTTTAAAGTATATGACAACCAGAATGTGGAGTATATTCTGATTTCTAAAGGAAGTAGCGACGATGCATATATGATCGGAAAGGTTGCCGTATGTGAGATTCAGAATCTTATCATTGCATACAAAGAGCGTCTGGACAAAAACAACTTTATCCAGAACCTTCTTCTCGACAATCTTCTTCTGGTGGATGTCTACAACCGCGCGAAAAAGCTTCGCATCGACACAGATGTGCGCCGCGTTGTTTACATGGTAGAGACGAAGCTGGAAAAAGACATCAGCGCACAGGAGACAGTAAAGAGCCTCTTTGCTTCAAGACCGAGAGATTTCATCACCGCAGTCGATGAGAAGAGCATTATCATTGTAAAAGAACTGAAGGATACCGACACCTTCGAGGATATGAACCAGACCGCAAGAATGCTGGTTGATATGCTGAATGCAGAGGCAATGTCCCAGGTACGTGTTTCTTACGGAAATCCGGTCAGCGAGATTAAGAGTGTTTCGCGTTCCTACAAAGAAGCGAAGATGGCGCTTGAGGTAGGAAAAATTTTCTACGCAGACAAAAACGTGGTACCATACAACAACCTCGGCATCGGCCGTCTGATCTATCAGCTCCCGATTCCGCTGTGCGAAATGTTTATGACCGAAGTCTTCGGCGAAAATCTGCCGGATACGTTCGATGAGGAAACACTGACCACAATCAATAAATTTTTTGAAAATAACCTGAATGTGTCCGAGACATCCCGTCAGCTCTATGTACACAGAAATACTCTGGTGTACCGTCTGGAGAAGCTCGAGAAGAGCACAGGACTCGACATTCGTAAATTTGACGATGCGCTGACCTTTAAAATTGCCATGATGGTCGTAAGCTACATGACGTATATGAACAACAGCGAAAATCTGTAAAACCGTTCAGAGCCGTACAGGATTGCGGGAGTG
Organism: Blautia sp. AM29-29; assembly: GCF_003480555.1. Classification (NCBI taxonomy): domain Bacteria; kingdom Bacillati; phylum Bacillota; class Clostridia; order Lachnospirales; family Lachnospiraceae; genus Blautia; species Blautia sp. AM29-29. The sequence continues at coordinate 119,416 of NZ_QUJD01000004.1, read as the reverse complement.
CAAAGCACGGAGCAATCCGGGTATCGAAGGGGTCAAAAGACTTTTTGACCCTGACATTTTATCAACAACAAGAGGAGAGGAACGACATGATTGAATTACTGAACACAGGTGCATACCTTGTCAACGGAATCGACATCATCCCGGATACAGAAGAAGGCCGCGCGGAACTCAAAGCGCGTACCGGCGCTGTGCCGTGTCCAGCGGATGCTGCAAAAGAAACCATTGCCTATGGAATCTTAAAAGACCACAATGTTTCCGGCAACATGGAAAATCTGCAGATCAAATTTGACAAACTTACATCGCATGACATTACTTTTGTTGGAATCATTCAGACCGCGCGCGCGTCAGGACTGGAAAAATTCCCGGTACCGTACGTGCTGACCAACTGCCACAACTCCCTTTGCGCAGTCGGCGGAACCATCAACGAAGATGACCACATGTTTGGTCTTACCTGTGCGAAAAAGTACGGCGGCGTCTATGTACCGCCTCATCAGGCAGTAATTCATCAGTTTGCCCGCGAGATGCTTGCCGGCGGCGGAAAAATGATCCTCGGATCCGACTCCCACACCCGTTACGGTGCACTCGGAACCATGGCCATGGGCGAGGGCGGACCGGAACTGGTAAAACAGCTTCTCTCCAAAACATATGATATCGCTATGCCGGGAGTGATCGCAATTTACATGACAGGCGCACCGCAGCCGGGCGTAGGACCGCAGGATATTGCACTTGCCATCATCGGTGCAGTCTTTGCAAATGGTTACGTAAAGAACAAAGTTATGGAGTTCGTAGGACCTGGCGTATCTTCCTTAAGCGCAGATTACCGGATCGGTGTGGACGTTATGACAACCGAGACAACGTGTCTGTCCTCCATCTGGAGAACCGATGAGAAGATCAGCGAGTTCTATCAGATCCACGGCAGAAGCGCAGATTACAAAGAGCTGAATCCTGGCGCGGTTGCTTACTATGACGGCGTTGTAAAAGTAGAACTCGACAAGATCAAACCGATGATCGCGATGCCGTTCCATCCGAGCAATGTTTATACCATTGAAGAGCTGAAAGCAAACCTCGATGACATCCTGAACGATGTAGAGAAGAAAGCAGCCATCAGCCTCGACGGAAAAGTTCCGTTCACTCTGAAAAATAAAGTACACGACGGAAAACTCCTGGTAGACCAGGGAATCATCGCAGGATGCGCCGGCGGCGGATTTGAGAACATCTGCGACGCAGCCGATATCCTGAAAGGCCACAGCATTGGCGACGATGCGTTCACCTTAAGTGTTTACCCGGCAAGTACCCCGATCTATATGGAGCTGGCAAGAAACGGAAAACTGGCAGACCTTTTGGAAACCGGTGCGATCGTAAAAACCGCATTCTGCGGACCGTGCTTCGGCGCAGGCGATACTCCGGCAAACAATGCGTTCTCAATCCGTCACTCCACCAGAAACTTCCCGAACCGCGAGGGATCCAAGATCCAGAACGGTCAGATTTCTTCCGTTGCCCTGATGGATGCACGTTCCATTGCAGCAACCGCAGCAAACAAGGGATTCCTGACCGCAGCAGACGAGTTCACCGGAACATACACGAAACCGGCATACCATTTCGACAAGAAGATTTACGAGAACCGTGTCTTCGACAGCAAGGGTGTGGCAGATCCGTCTGTAGAAATCCAGTTCGGACCGAACATCAAAGACTGGCCGGCTATGCCGCAGCTTGCCGAGAACCTGATTCTGAAGGTTGTTTCCGAGATCCACGATCCGGTTACGACAACCGACGAGCTGATTCCATCCGGCGAGACTTCTTCCTTCCGTTCCAACCCGCTCGGACTGGCAGAGTTCACCCTGTCAAGAAAAGATCCGGCTTACGTGGGACGTGCAAAAGAAGTACAGGTCGCAGAGAAAGCCATCCAGGAAGGAAACTGCCCGGCAGAGGCACTTCCGGAACTGAAACCGGTCTTCGCAGCCATCCATACCCAGTACCCGGATATCGACAAGACAAACGTCGGTGTCGGATCCACCATCTTCGCTGTAAAACCGGGCGACGGCTCTGCGCGTGAGCAGGCAGCTTCCTGCCAGAAGGTATTAGGCGGCTGGGCAAACATCGCCAACGAGTATGCAACGAAGCGCTACCGCTCCAACCTGATCAACTGGGGCATGCTTCCATTCCTGATCCCGGAGAGAGATCTGCCGTTTACAAACGGAGATTACATCTTTGTACCGGAGATCCGCAAGGCAGTGGAAGAGAAAGCCGATGTGATCAAAGCGTACGTTGTAAAAGACGGAGCACTTGTTCCGTTCGAGATGACGTTAGGCGCGCTGACCGATGATGAGAGAGAAATCATCCGCAAGGGATGCCTGATCAACTATTATAGAGGATAAGTATTTGAGAAAGAGCTGTGTGGCAGGAGAAAAGTCTGTTTCATAGCTCTTTTTCTGCGCACTTATTTGAAATAAAATATCAGAAAACAATATAAAATTCAGAAAATAAACACAATAATTAAGAAAAGGAAAAGCGATATAAAAAAACAGTAAAAATATTTTAAAAATGTGTTGACAAATGCTGGCGAATCTGTTATATTAAAATCACAAAGAAACAAGAAAACAAAAACCTAACCAAGAGGTACAAAGAGAAAGACTTGGGACCCCCTTTTCAAGAGAACAAACCATTTTCATAGAAAGAGACGAGAAATCTTCTATAGAAGAATGGAAAAAAAGGGAAAAGGAAGATGTTCTTAAGATGAGAGACTTCCGAAAGGAAAGAAAACCTGAGATAAAGATCCATACAAAAGAAGTTCGAAAGAAAACCTTTTGATAAACATGAGATCAGAGCAGATCTTAGGAAATCCTAAGGAAAAGATTTTCGGAGTGGAAATCTTAACCGCAAAGGAAAAGCCTCTGAAAAAGAACATCTTCCCGAAAAAAAGAAAATCTACAACAGGGAAATGGAAGAGAAACGATCTTTGAAATATCAAACGAAAGCGAAAACAAAGATCACAGATCGGTAAAGAAAGAAAACCAGTGAAAATCCTTGAAAGTAGAGAAAAAACTGAATATGGAAAATAAAGAAAAAGCGGTCGCTGTATCAGAAAAAATGATTGGTATGGCGATCGCTTTCTGTGTTGTGTAATTCGTCCGCCGGGCATGTTTTTCTTGACAGATGCGGCGGAAATGGTGCATACTTCTTAAAGCATAACAGCGGAGAAATCCGTGTATCGAAAATAAGAAGTCAGGACAGGAGAAGAAAGTGGCTGGATTTTGCAGAGAAGATATTTTAATGGAAGATAACGATATTCTTGTTGTTCACAAGCACGCGGGTATGGCAGTGCAGAATGCGCGGATGGGACAGATGGATCTGGAGCATGCGCTGCTGAATTATTTGGCGAAGCAGGCAAGGGCGGAAACACCGGGTCAGGCGCGGACTCAGATTCCATATCTGGCGGTCGTTCACCGGCTCGATCAGCCGGTTGAGGGCGTGCTGGTGTTTGCGAAAAACAAAGACGCCGCAGGAAAACTGGGACGGCAGGTGAAGGACGGGACGATGAAGAAAGAGTATCTCGCCGTCTGTGAGGGAAAAATCGAAAAACAGGGCGTGCAGAAGTTTGAGGATTTCCTTGTAAAAGACGGACGGAGCAACACATCCCGCGTCGTACAGCCAGGCACCGCCGGAGCGAAAAAAGCGGTGCTGGAATATGAAGTGATAAGGACACAGGAGAACCGAACCCTGGTGCAGATCCACCTCGGAACGGGCCGCCACCACCAGATCCGCGTCCAGTTTTCCCATGCGGGATATCCGCTGGCGGGTGATGCAAAATATGGGGCGAAGGAGAAAGGATCTCTGGCGCTGTGCGCGCATCATCTCGAGCTGAAGCATCCGCGGACAGGCAAACGGCTTTCGTTTACCGTAAAACCAGAAGGTGAAATCTTCCACAGCTTTGTGTAACTATTCAGAACTATGTGAAATTGCAAAAAAGTTCAGAAAATCATAAGAAAACAGGACTGGACTATTTTTACGGTTTGTGTATAATAGAGAAAGGTTATGTAACAAAACTGTAAAAAGTAATGGAAAATGATTCATCAGGCAAAGCAGAAAGGGAGAATTATGAAACGCAGAATGATTGCAGTACTGCTTTCCGGAATCCTGCTGTGCTCGGCAGCTGGATGCGGAAAAGAAGCAGTGACAGACAAGAGCACCGCAGCATCGTCGTCTCAGGAAGTGACAGAAACTCCGGCGGCAGAAGAAAGCCCGGAGGCCTCATCGTCCAGCGCAGATTCTACAGCAGAGTCAGCCAGTGCATCCACATCTTCTGAAAGCTCTGGAGATGAAGGAAAAGAAGCAGACAAAAAACGAATAGAAATCACCGTTCCGCACAAAGACGGCATGGAAGCATTGTACGACACCGTGGATGGACTTACCGTTGAAAAAGGCTCTTACATCGCCGTGGTTGCAAAAGACTTAAGTGCCGGTTTTTGGAAAGCCGTAAAAGCCGGTGCGCAGCAGGCACTTGACGATCTGAACGCCTCGCTTGGCTACACCGGAAACGACAAAGTTTATATGACATTTGAAGGCCCGGAAAATGAAAGTGACACCAACTCTCAGATCAATATCATCGACTCTGTCATTTCGGAAAATCCGGACGCGCTGATCCTTGGTATCATTGACCAGCAGTCGGGACAGGCACAGATGGAAGAGGCTTCCGACAGCCAGATTCCAGTCATCATCGCGGATTCCGGTATCGAGAGTGATCTGATCACCTCGACATGTGCGACTGATCACGCAGCGGCAGCAAAGCTTGCGGCAGATCATCTCTGTGAGGCCATCGGCAACAGCGGAGAGGTTGCGATTGTTGCACATCAGTACAACACCGAGAGCAGCGTAGAGCGCGTGGAAGCATTTAAAAAAGAGATCGAAGAAAAATATACCGATGTGAAAGTGGTTCAGGTGAATTACGGAGATGGAGAAGAATCCATCGCGGACATGCTGAAAAATACACTTGAAACCTACCCGGCTCTGAAGGGCATCTTCTGTACGAACGAAGACATGGCAGACCAGACGCTGGATGCGCTGGCAGATATGGAAAATACTGAGCAGATTCAGATTGTCGGTTTTGATTCCGGTGAAAAACAGCAGAAAGCGATCCAGGAGGGACGCGAGTACGGTACCGTAACGCAGAATCCGTACGGTCTTGGCTATGCGGCAATCGTGGCGGCCGTCCGCGCGATTCAGGGACTTCCGGTAGATCAGAAGATCGATACGGGATATCAGTGGATCGACAAAGACACGATCGATCTGGAGACAAATCAGAAGTATCTTTATAACTGAAAATCAGGATAAAAAATGAACCCGGCAGACAAGGGAATGTTCCTTTGCCTGCCGGGTTTTCTGCGCTGCAGTGCGGATTACGAGTTCTGATCGTTTTCGTAAATTCTCTGTACCTCTTCGGAAATCTGCTGCCGGATCGCGGAGAGATCGACATCCGGGATGCCGTCCTCGGTGATCTGCGGTTTGGAAGGAGAGGTATACGGCTTCGTGTCGCCCATGGAAGCTTTTGGGGATGTTTCTTCTTCGTCAAACTCCTCCGGAGCGGCCGGCTTTGCGGATGGCCGGCGGCGGATGATTTTCGGAAGATCTTTCTCATCGTCGTCATCGTCAGGTTCTTCCGGAACAAAACGGAAATCGTACATGGTGTTTTGCGAAACACGGGTACGGTTCGACGGTTTCTGATAGCTGCGGTACGGATCTCTTGCGTTGCCGGAAGAAGAGGAAGAGGAGCCGCGGCGTTTCTTTTTCTTCTTTCTGGATGGAAGAGGATCGAAACCGGATCTGCGCTTCCGTCTGGCGCGCACTTTTGCACGGTGTTCGCGTTCTTCTTCGTCGTCATCCTCCCAGTAGTCCGCCTCTTTCCACGGTTTAAACTGGAAGAGCATGCCTGCTGCGGCGAGAATGGCAGAGACAATCCAGAACATCATGTTCAGATCGAGGTCCTTGAAGAAATATGCCATGCGGATCGTTGTGAGGGCGCCGCAGATGGAGGTGACCAGGATTACGGAAATGCGTTCGAACGGAACGCAGATCAGGCCGATCACGAAAGCAACGAGGGCGACGAGTCCATAACCTGTGATATCGTTTGGATTGACGAGATGCCAGAGGCAAAAGCCGACGAGCCCGCAGATCAGAAGAAAAAGTCCGATCCGGTAGAGGACGAAGGCAATGATTGCGGTCAGAAGACCGGTGCCGACGGCAAGCGCCAGGGTGATCGTCGTGGTCTGATTCGTGTAGGTACCCGCTGCATAACCGGCGGCCGCGCCGAGAAAAAATCCGGGAATGACGCTCCAGAGCTTGCGGAGCGCATAGCCGAAGAAACAGTTCAGCAGGGCAAAAACAATCAAAATCAGAAGAAGCTGCTGCTGGTAAACACCCATGACGTCCCGGACTTTATCGAGACCGCCAAGCAGCGTGTTGATGTTGAAAGCTTGCATATTCAGATTCATGATATTCACTCCTATATGATGTATCGGAAAAATAGATACAGGTTGTATTTTAGTACGGAACGGCGGTTTTGGCAAGTGAAATTGTGTTTGAGATCTGGAAAACGGCAGAATGGCGGCGGTGTGCATATGGTATAAGGAAGAGCAAAAAGGAAATAAAACAGGCATGAATCAGGATAGAGTGTATGAAAATAGAAGAAATTCCTATCAGGGAAATCCGATGGAGCGGCCGGAGCCGTTTTTTGCGGCACAGCCCTTATGGGGAAGAAGTATGGAGGAGCAGCAGGAAGCGCGGGAACGGCAGCGGATGCAGTCGTATTATTCCCGGACGGCATCTGATCTGCAGCGGCTGGTGGAGGCAGAGTGTGACCGCATGGATTACCGCGGCAGCATGATGTACGACGAATTCCCGGACCGGCTCATGATGGAGCACACCTGCCGGAATATCGCACGTCAGTACGGCAGGGAAAACGGCGGGAAGGACGAGAAAACGGCAGAAGAGGAACTGCTCGATTTGATCGGCGTTCTTTTTTATAATGAAATGTTCCGGAGGCGGAGCAGGAGGAAACATTATTACAATCTGTGGCTTTAAACCGCGCCATAAAGTAATAAGAGGGTAACACATTTTTAATAATTTTTCTGTTGTGGTTTTGCGGAAAACAGATTACAATATTAGCGGGGTTGTAAGGGGCTTTATTACACATGTTTACAAACGATTCAGAAAGTTTGGAGAGTATAAATGGAATTACAGAAATTATTACAGGATGAAATCCGGGAAGGGCTGTACCGTATTACGATCAGCGGCCCAAGAGGGGACAGTGAAGTGTCCAAAGTGAGAATACGCCCGGTTGAAATAAAAGGAAAACTGCTCTTTCAGTGCCAGGAGACCGTCGGCACGAAGGAGTTTCATAAAAATATGACAAAAGACGACGTGATCACCCGGATCAGAGACTGGATGAACGGAACCTTCAAGCAGATGCAGCTCGAATCCGACACCTGCACAGCATCCGTTCTGGTCAGCAAAAAGGGAACGATGACGATCAAAAAGAAACCGCATATGAAAGGAACCGGCAAACCCGTCAATCTGGCGCACAACCGGAAGAAACGGTATATTCTGGAAGAAGGAATCCCGGTTCCTTTTTTACAGGATCTCGGTGTTATGACAAAAGAAGGCAAAATCGTGCGGACCCGCTACGACAAGTTCCGCCAGATCAACCGCTTCCTGGAGTTCATCGAAGATATCCTGCCGCAGCTCACATCGGACCGCGAGATCACGATTCTCGATTTCGGCTGCGGAAAATCGTATCTGACGTTTGCGATGTATTATTACTTCCGCGAACTGAAAAAACTGGATGTCAATATCATCGGACTTGACTTGAAAGAGGATGTCATCGCAATCTGCAACGGACTGGCAGAGAAATATGGCTATGAAAAGCTGCATTTCTACCAGGGTGACATCGCTTCTTATACCGGCCGCGACGAGGTCGATATGGTGGTGACGCTGCACGCGTGCGACACGGCGACTGACTATGCGCTGGAAAAGGCCGTCAAATGGAATGCAAAAGTTATTCTTTCTGTTCCGTGCTGCCAGCATGAGCTGAACCGCCAGATTGCAAACAAAGAACTGTATCCGATCATGGATTACGGCATCTTAAAAGAGCGCATGGCGGCGCTTCTGACCGACGGAATCCGGGCAAAGCTTCTGGAGAATGCAGGCTATGAGACACAGATTCTCGAATTCATCGACATGGAGCACACGCCGAAGAACCTTCTGATCCGCGCGGTAAAACGCCAGGAAGGCTCGAAAAAACTGCCGGAAGAACTGAAAGCGTGCATGGAAGCGTACCATGTGAAGCCGACACTGGCAGACCTCCTCACAGAAAAGGAGGAGCCGTGATGAATAAAAGAGCAGCAAGGATTCTGATCCTTTTTCTTGTTTTTGCCGCATCAGTCGGTGTGTTCACACACCTGATGAGCCACGAGACGACGGAGAATGCGACCGATCTGGACGCAGCGAGTCTTCCGGTGCTGTACATGAAGACCGCGGACACGACAGTGAACCGCATGTACGGATACCGCCAGGAGATGAACGGCGTAACGACAAGAGAAAACCTGACACCGCTGCCGATGGACCGTTCGCTTACGCTGGAAATTGATGCGAAGGGACAGAAAATTAAAAACGTGACCTATACGGTGGAAAGCACAGACGGCGGAGCGCTGATTGAAAACTCGGTGCTGAAATCGTTTGACGAGGACGGAAGCTATCTGAAAGCAGACTTCCAGTTAGAGACCGCGATTCTGATGAATCAGGAATATACGCTGAAGCTCGAGGTTGCCTACGGAAACGGCCAGTCTGCCTGGTATTACACCCGCATTGTACAGCGCAACGGCGTGGAGATCGGCGATTATCTGGCCTACACGCAGATGTTTGCGCAGACATGCCTGGATAAAACGCAGGCGGAAGCGCTCGTTCCGCAGCTTGAGCCGGATGAGACGGGGGATAATTCTTCGTTCCTCAATGTCAACATTCATTCCAGCCTCGACCAGATTTCCTGGGGAAGCCTCGCACCGACGATCGTACAGCAGCCGGTGCAGCAGATCAAAGAAGCGAATGAGACGACGACCAGCATCAAACAGGAGTACATGATCAGTGCGCAGGATGAGAACGGACAGACGGAGTATTATACCGTAAGCGAGTTCTACCGGATGCGAGAGTCCGACGGAGAGATTATTCTGCTAGACTTCGAGCGGAGCGCACAGCAGATCTTTGATCCGGAGCTTGGTGTTCTGACGAAATCCGGCATTAACCTCGGTGTGACCGGCGAGGATACCAAGTATGTGACGAATACGGCAGGTGATATTGTCGCATTTGTAGTAAACGGTGATCTCTGGTGCTACAACCGCAGCGCCAACAAGACGATCCGCGTTTTCAGCTTCCGTGAGAACGGCAGCATGGATGACCGGGAACAGCACGGAGAGCATGATGTCAACATTGTACGTGTGGATGATGCGGGCGATGTAACGTTTGTTGTTTATGGCTATATGAACCGCGGAAACCACGAGGGTGAAGTGGGAGCAGCCGTTTACTATTATCGCGCCGAGCGGAATGTGGCAACCGAGGAGATTTTCGTTCCGGCGGATATTTCCTACGAGATGCTGAAAAAACAGCTCGACCGCCTCTCCTACGTCAACAAGCAGAGAGAGATGTATCTCTATCTGAATGAGAACCTGTGTAAGGTAGATATTGAAACCGGCACGACGACGGTGGTCCGGGAAAGTATCCCGGAGGACTGCTTTGTAGTATCGGAAAGCCAGGAGAGCATCGCGTGGATGGATGCGGACAATGCAAGCAGTGCGATGAACATCACCGTGATGAATCTGGAGAGCGGGGAAACGCAGCGCTTTGCGGCGGATGACGGACAGAAGATCCGGGCACTTGGCTTTATCAATGAAGACTTTGTTTATGGTATGGCAAACGACAGCGATATTTTAAAAGATATTTCCGGCAATGAAGTTTTCGCTATGCATACGGTGCGGATTGTCAGCATCGACGGAAACGTGAAAAAAGAGTATCACCAGGACGGCTATTATGTGACAGGTGTGTCGATTTCGGACGGCCTTCTGGAGCTGGACCGCGTGGTACGCCAGGAAAACGGCTATGCGGATGCGCCGGAGGATCACATCATGAACGGCGAGCAGCAGAGCCAGGAACTGGTGACGGGCCGCCTGGCAACGGTGGACGACAGAAGAGAGCAGCAGTTCCTTCTGGAATTCTCGACGAGCGGCAAAACACAGTCGCTTCTGACACTGACACCGAAATATATCTATTCAACCTTACGGACCGATCTTACGATGTCGTACGACACGGGCAGCGCAGATCTTTACTATGTATATGGAAAAGGAAAACTGATCGCCATTTTAAGCTCCCCGGCCGAGGCCGTACAGCTTGCCGATGAGAATGTCGGCGTTGTGCTGAACAGCAGCCAGTCCTATGTGTGGGAGCGCGGAAACCGCCAGCAGGGCATGCGCCTCGACGAGACAACGATGCCGTCGGGATTCCAGAGTGCATCTCTGGACGAAAACGTGCTGAAGGAGTCACTCGGTGATGATTACGAACTGCTGAACCTGACGGGCTGCACAAGAGAAGAAATTCTCTACATGATCAGCAGCGGTTACGGCGTTGTTGTAAAGACCGGCGAGAACGAGAGTCTGCTTCTGACCGGATACGATATTTTCGGAAATTCCTGGCTGTACAATCCGGCAACGGGCGAGACAACCGCACTTTCCGACGATGACAGCGATGCATTATTCGCACAGTACGGCAACGTATTCATCAGTTATATCAAAAAAGTAAAGATCGAGTGATTTGCGGGGTTTTCTAATGACGCAAAAAGTGCTAGAATAAAGAAAGTACTATGAATATTTAGGGAGAAAAAAACAATGAAACTTACAACCATCCGAGAGATTTATAAAAACCGGGAAGCATACCTGGACAAAGAAGTAACCGTAGGCGGCTGGGTGCGCAGCGTACGTGATTCCAAAACCTTTGGTTTCATCGTTCTGCACGACGGAAGCTATTTCGAAACCCTGCAGATCGTATACCACGATGAGATGGAAAACTTCGCTGAGATTTCCAAAATGAACGTCGGCGCAGCCATCATCGTAAAAGGTACCCTCGTTGCTACCCCGCAGGCAAAACAGCCGTTTGAGATTCAGGCGGCAGAAGTTACCGTAGAGGGCGTTTCCGCACCGGATTACCCGCTGCAGAAAAAACGCCACTCCATGGAATACCTTCGTACCATTTCTCATCTGCGTCCGAGAACCAACACCTTCCAGGCAGTCTTCCGTGTTCGTTCCCTCTGCGCCTATGCGATCCATCAGTTCTTCCAGGAGAGAGACTTCGTTTATGTCAACACCCCGCTGATCACCGGAAGCGACTGCGAGGGAGCCGGCGAGATGTTCCAGGTAACCACCATGGATCTTGACAATATTCCGAAAACCGAGGACGGCGCTGTTGATTTCACACAGGACTTCTTCGGAAAGAAGACAAGCCTTACCGTAAGCGGACAGTTAAACGGCGAGACCTTTGCACAGGCATTCCGCAATATCTACACCTTCGGACCGACCTTCCGTGCAGAGAATTCCAACACCACCCGCCACGCAGCTGAGTTCTGGATGATCGAGCCGGAAATCGCATTCGCTGATCTGGAGGACGATATGGAGCTTGCTGAGGCAATGCTGAAATATGTCATCCGCTACGTTATGGAGCATGCACCGGAAGAAATGCAGTTCTTCAACAGTTTCGTGGACAAGGGACTGATCGAGCGTCTGAACCATGTCGTAAATTCTGAGTTCGGCCGTGTAACCTACACCGAGGCTATCGAGCTTCTGGAGAAAAACAACGACAAATTCGATTACAAAGTATACTGGGGATGCGATCTGCAGACCGAGCATGAGCGTTATCTGACCGAGCAGATCTTCAAGAGACCGGTTTTCGTTACCGATTATCCGAAGGAGATCAAAGCGTTCTACATGAAGCTGAACGATGACAACAAGACCGTTGCCGCTATGGACTGTCTGGTTCCTGGCATCGGAGAGATCATCGGCGGAAGTCAGCGTGAGGACGACTACGAGAAATTGCTTGGCCGTATGAAAGAGCTGGGACTTGCTGAGGAAGATTACGGATTCTATCTGGACCTCAGAAAATATGGTTCTACCCACCATGCAGGATTCGGACTGGGATTTGAAAGATGCGTCATGTATCTGACCGGAATGGGTAATATCCGCGACGTCATCCCGTTCCCGAGAACAGTAAACAACTGTGAGCTGTAATTACGAAAAGTGATATAGAAACTTAAAAAATACGGATGCCGGGTGCAGTGGAATCCAATGTGGATTTGGTGCGCCTGACGTCCGTATTGCAGTAATGGAGAAAATGAATCCAGAAAGGGGTATGCGCCTATGCGGTTTATTCATATTGCGGACGTGCATCTTGGCATGCAGCCGGATGCGGGATTTCCCTGGAGCGAGGAGCGCGGGGAGGCCATCTGGGAGAGCTTCCGGCGGATCATCCGCCTGGCCGGTCGGGAAAAGACGGACTTTCTGCTGATCGCGGGAGATCTGTTTCAGTGCCAGCCGCTTCTGCGGGAACTGAAAGAGGTTAATGATCTCTTTGCTTCCATCCCGGAGACGATCGTCGTGCTGATTGCCGGAAACCACGATTATGTGAAGCGGGAGAGCTTTTACCGCGGTTTCGACTGGGCAGACAACGTGGTAATGCTCCTGTCGCCGGAGCCGGAGTGTGTTGAAGTCCCGGAGAAGAAGACGGCGGTGTACGGATGCAGTTACGACAAAAAAGAGATCCTGGAAAACCGGCTGGACGGCGTGCGGCCGGAGGGAAAAATGAAATATCATCTGCTGCTCGCGCACGGCGGCGATGCCCGCCACATGCCGTGGAATCCGGGCCGCATGGCGCAGGCTGGGTTTGATTATATTGCGTGCGGGCACATTCATAAGCCGGGGATTCTTATTCCCGACAAAATGGCATACGCAGGCGCACTCGAACCGACGGATGAGACGCAGTTGGGGCCGCACGGCTACATCCGCGGAACGGTGGACGAGCACGGCATGCGGATTCAGTTTGTGCCGTTTGCCAGATATGAGTACGAAGATCTGGTGTTGAACGTGACGGAGGATCTGACACAGTATGCGCTGGAGACGAAGCTGAAACAGGAGCTGGCGCTGCGGGAGGATGGGAAGATTCGAAAAATTATCCGCCTGAAACTTGTGGGACACCGTGCCGCCGAGCTGGAATTTTCTCCGAAACGGCTGCTGGACTGCGGCAGAGTCATCTCCGTGGAGGATGAAACACGTCCGGCATACGATCTGGAACAGCTGAAGAAAACGTATGGCGCTAGTCTGATCAGCGCCTATATTGAAGCATTTGAAACAAAGACGGATGCGCAGTCACAGAAGGCGCTCGACTATGGTCTCGAGGCGCTGCTGGCGGCACGCAGGAACGGCTGAAAAAAAGATTGCGGGAGGTATAGAAGATGAAAATAGAAAAACTGGAAATCCGCAATTTTGGAAAAATGCAGAACCGCACACTGGAATTTTCCGATGGGATTCAGCTCATCAGCGGGGAAAATGAGAGCGGAAAATCGACCGTCCATACTTTCATCCGCAGCATGCTGTTCGGCATGACACGCGGCCGGGGGCGGGCGGCAAAAAATGATGTCTACAGTCGTTATGAGCCATGGGAAAATCCGGCATACTATGCGGGAGAGATGGTGCTTGAAAGCGGCGGCAAACGGTTCCGCCTGACCCGGAATTTCGGGCGGCAGAACGCCAATGCAAAGCTGGTGTGCCTGACGGACGGCGAGGTGCTCTCCGTGGAGGACGGCGATCTTTCCATGCTGCTCGGCGGTGTCAGTGAGATTGTGTATGATAATACGGCTTCGATCGGGCAGTTAAAAGGCAGAACCGAGGAAGGGCTTGCGGATGAGCTGCGGAACTATATGGCAAATTACCAGGGGAGCAGCGATGGAGAGCTCGATGTGGCGGCGGCGCTGGATCTGCTGAAGCAGAAGAGAAAGCGCCTGGAGCAGGAACAGAAAAAGACGCTGGCGGGACTGGAAAAACGGAAGGAAGAACTTGAGACGAAAATTTCCGTTTTTACGGAGGAGTGCCGTCAGAGCGAGGAGAATCTGCAGCAGGCGAAAGAGCAGATGAAGCGGGATATTTATCAGAAGGATGTGCCGATCGAACGGGTGCGGAAGATGAAAAAAGAATCTCGGAAGAGCCGCAAATGGGGTGCCGCGTGCGTGGCGCTGGCTGGATTTCTCTTGTTCTTATGCATTCTGCAGTTCTTCCATATTGATTCGCTGCTGACGAGAACGGGACTCGGGCTTGCGATTGCGGCGCTCTTGTATCTGGCGTACAGTCTGTTCCGTCACCGGAAAACGGAGGTCGAGCAGGTCGTGACGGAGCCGGAGGAGCAGGCGATCCGCCGCCAGCAGTGGAATGTGGACCGCCTGAAGCAGGAGCTGGGGCAGAAACAGACGGTGCTGTCGAACTTGCAGAGTGAATACGAAGAGCTCTGCATTTCCATGACGGAAAAAGATCATCTGCAGGAAGAACTCGATGCGCTTTCCCTAGCGGGGGAGGCGATCCAGAGTCTCTCCGTACAGATGCAGAGTCGGATCGGCGACCGCTTAAAACAGCAGATGTCAAAAACGCTGTCATCGCTGACGAATGGTCGCTATCTGCAGGTGAATATGGATGAGAATCTGCGGATCGGCCTTCACACCGCAGACGAATATGTGCCGCTTGAACAGGTCAGCCGCGGCACGATCGAGCAGGCGTACTTTGCGCTCCGCATGGCGGCGATGGATGTGCTCTGCGGCGAGGAGGAGCTGCCGGTGATTCTCGATGAATCGTTTGCGTTTTACGATGAAAACCGGCTGAAAGAAACTTTGAAATGGCTGGCGGAAAACCGGACGCAGGTGCTGCTCTTTACGTGTCAGAAGCGGGAGGAGGAAGCACTCTCGGAGATGGGAATTCCGTACCGGAAAATTGTGCTTTAAGTAATGCGGCTCGCAGAGAATCGGTGAGTTGTGGTTTGGAAATAAAGGAGAATAAAAGTTATGCTGACAATAGGATGTCATTTATCATCGTCCAAAGGATATCTTGCCATGGGAAAAGAGGCGGTGTCCATCGGGGCGAATACCTTTCAGTTTTTTACAAGAAACCCGAGAGGAAGCAAGGCGAAAGCCATCGACGAGGCGGATGTCGCAGCGTTTCTTTCTTACAGTAAGGAGCATGGAATCGAGCGCATTTTGGCACATGCGCCGTACACGCTGAATCCGTGCTCGAAGGATGCGCACACGAGAGAGTTTGCATGGATGACGATGGCGGATGATCTGAAACGGATGGAGTATACGCCGGGAAACTGCTACAATTTCCACCCGGGCAGCCATACCGGACAGGGGGCGGAAGAGGGAATCCGTCTGATTTCGGAGATGCTGAATGAAATTTTAAAACCGGAGCAGACGACCACGGTGCTGCTCGAGACGATGGCAGGAAAAGGAACCGAAGTCGGCCGCTCGTTTGAGGAGCTGGCGGCGATTCTGGAGCGCGTGGAATTAAAAGACCACATGGGTGTCTGCCTGGATACGTGCCATGTGTACGATGCGGGATACGATATTGTGGATCACCTCGATGATGTGCTTGAGGGGTTCGACCGCGTGGTAGGACTTTCGAAGCTGAAAGCGGTTCATCTGAACGACAGCAAGAATCCGTTTGAGAGCCATAAGGACCGCCATGAGAAGATCGGCGAGGGATCGCTGGGGCTTGCGGCATTTGAGCGGATTGTGACACATCCGGCGCTGGCGGGACTGCCGTTCTATCTGGAAACACCGAATGAGCTGGACGGATATGCAAAAGAGATCGCGCTGCTGCGCGGGTTTGCGAAATAGAGGAAGAAGGTAAGAGAAAGTGGAAAACACGAGAGAGAAGAATAAAAGAGCTGACGGAAGAAAAAAGACGTATTTCGACAGGGAAAATAAAAAGAAAGCCGTTCGTACAGAGAAAACAAAGAGCGTGGCACCGGAAAAAGGAAAGCAGAAAAAGAGTTCATCATCGTCGAAATGTCCTTATCAGAAAAAATGCGGCGGATGCACATATCTGAACCTCTCCTACGAAGAGCAGCTCGCGAAAAAAGAGCAGTTCCTGAAGAAAACTCTGAAGGGCATCGTCCCGGTCAAAGGCATAGTTGGCATGGAAAATCCTTATCATTACCGGAATAAAGTCAATTCCGCCTTTGCACGCAAAAAAGACGGAACGATCATATCCGGCATTTATGAAAAGGGCACACACAAAGTGGTCCCGGTCGATGAGTGCCTGCTCGAGGATCAGCGTGCCGATGCCATCATCCGCGATATCCGCAGTCTGCTGAAGAGCTTCAAAATCATGATCTACAACGAGGACAGCGGCTACGGCCTCCTGCGCCACGTCATGGTGCGCACCGGCTTTACTTCCGGCGAGATCATGGTCGTCCTCGTCTGCGTATCACCAGTCTTCCCGTCAAAAAACAACTTCGTAAAGGCCCTGCGCAAACTCCACCCGGAGATCACCACGATCGTACTGAACGTCAACGACCGCACCGACAGCATGGTACTCGGAAAACGCGACATTGTCCTCTTCGGACGCGGTTACATCGAGGATGAACTCTGCGGTTGCACCTTCCGCATCTCCCCGCAGTCCTTCTACCAGGTCAACCCGGTTCAGACGAAAAACCTGTACGAAAAAGCCATCTCCCTGGCCGGCCTCACCGGAAACGAACGCGTCATGGACGCCTACTGCGGAATCGGAACCATCGGCCTCATCGCATCCCGCGATGCCAGAGAAGTCATCAGCGTCGAACTGAACCCGGACGCCGTCCGCGATGCCGTAACAAACGCCAAACGAAACCAAATCAAAAACGTCTCCTTCTACCAGAACGACGCCGGCGCCTTCATGGTCTCCATGGCCGAAAAAGGCGAAAAAGCCGACATCGTCTTCATGGACCCGCCAAGAGCCGGCAGTGATGAAGCCTTTCTGTCCTCTGTCGTAACCCTTTCACCGAAAAAAGTGGTCTACGTCTCCTGCAATCCGGAGACATTGGCGAGAGACCTGCGGTATCTGACAAAACACGGATATAAGGCAGAAGAGGCATGGGGGTATGATATGTTCGCGTGGTCGGAGCATGTGGAGACAGTCTGTTTACTAACGCAAAAGAAGGCTTAATACAACAGAAGAAAACAATTTCGTGAAACAGACGAAGAGGCTTGTCTGAAAAAAGAAGGAATGAAAAAACAGGAGAGGAAAAAAGAAACATGGCAGTAAATAAAAATGGAATCGTAGTATTAGGAGCAGTTTTTGTGGATATCAAAGGTTTTCCAGAGGACATCTACGTCCCGGACGGCAGAAACGCCGGCCATGTCGAATACATCCACGGCGGTGTGAGCCGAAACGTGGTGGAGGATATCGCAAACCTGGAACTGCGCCCGACCTTCCTTGGAATCGCGGATAATACCGCACTCGGCGAGGATGTTGTGCGCAAACTGCAGCGCCACAAAGTCAATACCGAATACATGAAAGAAATCCCGAACGGTATGGGAACATGGCTTGCTGTCTTCGATCACAACGGTGACCTGGCGGGCTCCATTTCCCAGCGCCCGAACCTGATGCCGATTCTCGATATTCTGGAAGAAAACGGAGATGAAATTATCGAAAACTGCGATTCCATTGTGGCAGAGATCGATATGGACAAAGAGATCATCAAAAAGCTGGTACAGCTCTGTGAAAAATACGATAAAAAATTGTACGGCGTTGTCAGCAACATGAACATCGCAGTCAGCAGAAGAGATCTTCTGCAGAAATTTGACTGCCTGATCTGCAACCAGATCGAGGCAGGCGTTTTCTTCTCCGATGATTACAGCGAAAAAACACCGGCCGAGATGGAAAAGATTCTCGCCGAGCGTCTGAAAGCGGCAAATGTTCCGGCCATGGTCGTAACAATGGGCGGCGACGGAGCGGTTTATGCGGAAGCAGACGGAGAGAGCGGCTTCTGCCCGGCGCAGAAAGTACAGGTAAAAGATACAACAGGAGCCGGTGATGCGTTCTGCGCAGGTGTTTCCGCCGGTCTGACCTATGGAAAAACGCTTGGCAAGGCAGTTGAAATCGGTACGCGTCTTGCTGCATCCGTCATCACATCGTCGGAAAATGTCTGCCCGCGCTTCCGCCCGGAAGAGTTCGGCATCGAGGCATAGAAGGGGGCAGAAATGAAGTTACTGTACGGAACCGGCAACCCGGCAAAACTCGACGCGATGCGTCACCGCCTTGCCGGTCTTGGAATTGAGCTGATCGGGCTGAAAGATCTTGGCGGTGTTAAGCAGCCAGAGATTATCGAGGATGGAAAAACGCCGCTGGAAAATGCCAGGAAAAAGGTGGAGGCGTATTTCAACGCGCTTCATATGCCGGTGTTCTCCTGTGATTCCGGTCTGTATTTTGACAACGTGGCAGAGGACGACCAGCCCGGCGTCCATGTGCGGACCGTGAACGGAAAGTATCTGTCCGATGAAGAAATGACCGTGCATTACGCCGCCCTTGCAGAAAAGTACGGCGGCCTGACGGGACGCTACAAAAACGCAGTTTCGCTGATTCTTGATGCGGACCACCGCTATGACGCGATGGACCCGTCAATGGAGAGCGCTCCTTTCCGCATGGTCAGCACACCCCATCCGATGAGCAAAAAAGGCTTTCCGCTCGACCGTCTGTCGATCGATCTGCGGACCGGAAAATATTATTACGATCTGAATGAGCAAGAAGCCGCGCTCGATCAGCTTGCCGTGGAAGACGGTTTTCTGCAGTTTTTTGAGCGGGCAATGGAGGAATACCATAAGATGGAACGATATGAACTTCGAACCATCCGCCAGGACGAAATGGAACAGGGCGTTGCCATTGAGCTGGCGTGCTTTCCGCCGAATGAGGCGTGCTCCGAAAAGAGCATGCGCGAGCGGGTGCAGTACGCGCCGGAGCTGTTTCTGGCGGCAGTAGACAAAGAAACCGGAAAAATCGCCGGAACGCTGAACGGACTTGCAACAAACGAGACAAAATTCCGTGATGCCTTTTTCGATGAAATCAGTCTGTACGACCCGAAGGGAGAAAACGTCATGCTGCTGGGTCTCAGTGTCCTGCCGGAATACCGCGGCCAGGGAATCGCCCGCGCGCTGATGGAAGAGTACAGCCGCCGGGAACAGAAAAACGGAAGAAAACAGCTCATTCTGACCTGCCTGCAGGATAAGGTGGAGATGTACAAAAAGATGAATTTCCGCGACGAGGGAATCTCCGCATCCACCTGGGGCGGCGAGGAATGGCATGATATGACGAGAAAATTAAACGATTAAGAAAATTTGCAGAGAAAATCTCTTGTGTTAAAGTTTGCTGTAAGCGTTATAATAAAGAAAATCAAGCAAAACAGGAGGAACAACCATGAGCAGAGTAAATTTTGGAGCAAAACCAAACATGTATCCACTTCCGGTTCTGATTATTGCAACATATGACAAAGATGGCAACCCGGATGCCATGAATGCTGCATGGGGTGTAGTCACAGATTTCAATGAGATCTCCATCAGCATGGGCGACCACAAGACAACAGACAACCTTGCCGCAACCGGTGCCTTCACCGTCAGCATGGCAACCGAGGATACTGTTGTTGGCTGCGATTACGTCGGCATCGAGTCCGGCAGAAAAGTTCCGGATAAATTTGCACGCGCCGGTTTCCATGCAACGAAGAGCGAATTCGTCAACGCGCCGCTGATCGACGAGCTTCCGATGGCACTGGAGTGCAAAGTGAAAAGCTTTGACAACGGCATTCTGGTCGGCGAGATCGTGAACGTCTGCGCAGACGAGAGCGTTCTGACCGACGGAAAGATCGACCCGAAAAAACTGAAACCAATCGCCTTCGACCCGGTCAACAACACCTATCTCGCCATGGGCGACAAAGTCGGCGACGCATTCGGTTCCGGAAAAGCCCTGAAATAAACACAGATGATGACATGACAGCGAATATGTAAAAATTTTATATATTCCCCTTGACAAACCGCCTCCATAGTCTTATGATATGTATAAATTATATATATATAAATATTTTACATATCAGAAACTAACGGAGGTGGTTTTTTATGTATTTTCCGGTATCAGCACTGCTGATCGAATTTATGATCCTGTCGATTGTGAATCGGGAAGATTCTTATGGATATGAAATCAGCCAGACGATCAAACTGGTTGCAGACATCAAAGAGTCGACACTGTACCCGATCCTGAAAAAACTGGAAAAGGCGGGCTACGTGACGACGTATTCCGCAGAGTACCAGGGCAGAAAACGGAAGTATTATTCGATCACAGAAGCAGGAAAAACACAGATGGCGTACCTGCAGGGCGAATGGAAGTCCTATCGTGACACCATTGACAACATCATCGAGTGGAGGAAAAAAGAATGACGAGTGGGGAATATCTGAAACAATTGGAAAAGTATCTGAGGAAGCTTCCGCAGAGCGACTATGAAGATGCGATGGAATACTTCACCGAGTATTTTGCAGATGCCGGTCCGGAAAATGAGCAGGCCGTGATCAAAGAACTCGGAACACCGAAACAGGCAGCCGCCGAGCTGATGCGGAATCTTCTGGACAAAAAAGTAGATGAACGCGAGGCAATGGAAAAGGAAGAAAAACAGAAAGAGAAGAAAAAAACGACAGGCGCCAACGTCGTCTGGATCGCGATTCTCGCCCTGTTTGCAGCCCCGATCGGAGCCCCGATTCTGATCAGCATTCTCATCGTTCTGCTCTGCGCGGCCCTCTGTGCGGCACTGCTTGATATGAGCGTCTTTCTGATTGCAGTTGTCGGCGTGGCCGCCGGAATTAAGATGCTGCTGCGCGGCATTCTGGCAGTCTCGGTTTCCTTCGGCGGATTCTGCTTTATTACCGGAATGGGCGTTTTCATGCTGGGAATCAGTATTCTGTGCGCGGTGTTCGGCGTATACTTTGCAAAATGGATGGGACGGCTGTTCGTGTGGTGTACACGTAAGGTAACGAAAAAAGGAGGAAGCAGATCATGAAAAAATGGACAAAAACAGCATTACTGACAGGATGTGCCTGCTGTATTGCCGGTGCAGTGCTGATGTTCAGCGGATGGGCAAGCGGCGGAAAAGCATACGCGGAAACGTATGATCTGAATGCGATGAGCGGTTCTGCGAAGAAGGAAGACGGCATTTCCGCACAGGAAAAGATAAAACTTGATGATTTTGATGAACTGCAGGCAGACCTTACGATCGGCGACCTGAACATCCTTCCGTCCGGTGACGATTCCTGTTATCTCGCCTGGCGGATTCCGTCGAAAAAAGGAGAGACTGCAGTGGAATATCGCGTGCGGGACGGTGTTCTGAGCATCGAAGAGACAAGCGCAGTGTCCGATACGATTTACATTAATATTGACTTTACGGAAGAAATCTTAAGTGGCGGTAAACAGTCGGAAACAGGAGTGATTCTGTATGTACCGGAAAAGAAGGTACTGAAAAAAATAGAGGTAACGATGGGATTCGGTGATGTGCAGATGAATGGCATCCAGGCGGAAAGCGGAAGACTGCAAAATGCGGATGGAGATATCACACTTTTCGGATGTGACATGCAGAATATCAAATGCAAAGCAGATTACGGTGATGTGGAACTGAAGAGCGGAACGTGGGAGAATGGGTCGATCACGCTGGAGGATGGCGATGCGAAAATCCAAAATACGAAGCTTTCCGGAGACGTGTCGGTGGAAAACTCCTACGGCGATATTGAACTTGAACTGGGTAAAAAAGATCTGGAACGGCTGGAAATTACGGCAAAGACAGATTTTGGGGAGATCGATGTACCGGATACCATGGAGAATCTGATGCAGAAAGAGGAGGACGAGCAGAGCTTTTCTTATGTACCGGATCAGCCAGCGGGCAGAATCACACTGATGACAAAGGATGGTGATATCTCGTTGGAAAACGATTAAGCGTTTCTGAATGTTCAGGGACATATGAAATTCCAGAAAAATCGCAAAGCATGCCCGCATGAATGAGCGTTTTTGGAAAATAAGACAAAAGTGACAAAAACACAGGAGGCTGTTTGGATGGTTTCACCAGAAAAAGGGAAATGATCCAAACAGTCGCTTGTTTTTTGTACTTAAATTTTCAGCTTTTAACTTGATTTGTAGATTGCGGTGCTTTAAAATAAAAGTAATAAAGCGTTGTGGAACGGGCTCCACAGACCGGCAGCGGGGGAAAAGCCGGAACGAATCAGTAGAAAACAGCCCAGTGTCAGAAGAGGAGTTAGGAGAAACTATGGCAAGTATTAGAGATGTCGCGATCAAAGCGGGAGTGGGAATCGGAACGGTATCCCGTGCACTCAATGGGAGCGGGTATATTTCCGATGAAACAAAACAGAAGATTATGCAGGCGGTGGAGGAGCTGAACTACAAACCGAACGAACTCGCCCAGAACCTGTTCCACAACAAGTCCGGTTTTATCGGAATTGTTGTTACGAATCTTTCACACCCATTCATGGCATCTCTGGTCAAGCATGTCGAGAACAATCTGTACACAAATGGCTACAAGTGCATGCTCTGCGAGGTTGGGGACAACCCGAACCGCATCGAGGAATTTGTGGAAATGTTGCAGCGAAATGTCATGGACGGCATTATCTGCTGTGCGGATATTCCGTCTTCTGTCAGTCTGGCGGAAATTCACCGTCCGATTGTCATGATTGACCGCTACGTCACAGAGGGGATTCCGTGTATACATTCCGACCATAAGCGCGGCGGTGAGCTTGCGGCACAGGCACTTTTGAGCGCCGGATGTAAGAACGTGATCTATTTTACATCGAATGCAACAGAGCGCGGTTACTCGATGGACCGTTACCGACGGTTTGCAGAAGTCTGCAAACAGCATAAATGTAAAGTTACAGCGATTGATGCCGGAAGCAAAAATCCGAATTTTCAGACCGGCTCGATGATCTGGAAAAAATATATCAGCCACTTTGATGGAATTGATGGACTTTTTACAGCCGATGTCACAGCGGCTGTGTGCATGAAGATGCTGCAGAAAAAAGGAATCAAGATTCCGAAAAAACTGAAGGTGGTCGGCTACGACGGCCTGGATTTTACCCGCTTTTTGACACCGGAGCTGACAACGGTTCGTCAGAATGTGCCGGAAATTGCCAAGCGGAGCGTAGATACGGTCATCCGCATGATTGACGGAAAGAAGATTGAGGAAATGGAACAGATTGTGGATGTGACCTTCCGAAAAGGGGAAAGTATCTGAAAATAACGAAACAGGGAAGCACTGAAGTTTGGATTATTTTCCGGGAATGCAATAAAACAGAAGAAGAACAGATATCAGAGACACTCGATCTGAAAAGAAAGGGTGTCTCTTTTTGTGAGCTTTTTTAACCGAATCAAGCAAGTCCCCTGCTTCTATTGCGTGAAGCAATAAGCAGTGGGTTGGGACTTGCTTGTATCAGGAGGAGTGTAAGCTCCTTCTGATAAACTGCGCAAAAAGGCGTGAAAACGTTACAGAAATAGTTGCAATTGTCGAAAAAATAGTGAAAAACAGAAAAGTGGAACATATGGAACAAAAAAATGCATGGAACAGCGGAACATGTGGAACAGTGGAATGCGAGGAAAAAGAAAATTAGTGTGGATTTCATGAAAAACAGGGTGCATATTGCACAAAAAAACGAAAATGAAATTGTGAAAATGTTGAAAATGACGAAAAAATATTGGAATATCGTTGACATTAGAAGAACTGCGTACTATGATACAGATATGGAACAGGTTCCACAATACAAAGTGCCGAAACGGAAACGATGCAAATGTGGAACGAAAAGCGGTTGGTAAAGCTTTTAGAGAAATAAGGAGGGAACTATGAAGAAAAAAACGTCATCGCCGAAAACGGCAGAAAGTGGAAAATTGAAAAAAGCGCTCTCGTGCTGGCAGCTGTACATCCTGCTGATTCCTGCACTGATCTGGCTGATCGTTTTTGCTTACTATCCAATGTACGGCCTGATCATCGCCTTTAAAGATTTTAAAGGCCGCATGGGAATCATGGGAAGTCCGTGGGCAGATCCGATCTTCAAGTATTTCAAAATGTTCTTCAGTACCAGTATTGCCATGACGGCAATCAAGAACACAATCATCATCAGTCTGGAGAGCCTGATCATCGGATTCCCGATTCCGGTTATCTTCGCACTCTTACTGAACCAGGTACAGAGAAGCGGACCGAGACGAATCATCCAGACCATCTCCTACGCACCGTACTTTATGTCAAACGTAGTTGTAGTCAGCCTGATTTCCGTACTGTTTTCCGCAAACGGTCTTGTAAACCACGCAGTTATGGGAGCCGGCGGAAAAGCAATCATGTTCACCAGCCTTCCGGAGTACTTCCGCAAACTTTTCATCGGAAGTAACATCTGGCAGACGATGGGATTCAACGCCATCATCTTCATCGCAGCACTGACCGCAATCAGCCCGGAGTATTACGAAGCAGCAACGATGGATGGTGCTTCCAGATTTCAGAAAATCCTTTACATTGATTTACCTCTGATTATGCCGACCATCATCCTGATGCTGATCCTTCAGGTAGGTAACATTATGAACGTGGGATATGAGAAAGCTTATCTGATGCAGAACGGTACCAATACAACCGTCAGTGAGATCATTTCGACATACGTATACAAAGTAGGTCTCCAGACCGCACAGTACAGTTTTGCGACAGCCGTTGGCTTATTTAACTCCGTTGTAAACTTCATTATTCTGGTTATCACAAACGCAGTTGCAAAGAAGACCAGCGATATCAGTATTTTCTAAGAGTCAGGGGGCTTGAAAAATGGCAAATAATAACACTGTGAAAAAGAAAAAAGTAAAAATGAGTACGGGAGACAAGGTCTTTACCGTGATCAATACCGTCATCATGATCCTTGTCTGTATTGCAATTGTATATCCTCTGTATTACGTGCTTCTGGCATCTGTTACAGACCCGGTTGTTGTAAGCTCCGGTAAAATTCTTCTCTATCCGGAAGCGTGGTACACCAACGGATATGAAACCACACTGAAATACCAGCCGCTCTGGACCGGCTATGCAAACACCATCAAATATACCGTATTAGGAACGCTGATTTCCCTGGTCTGCACCATTCCGGCCGGCTATGCACTTTCCAGATACGATATGGTAGGAAGAAAACCGATTATGTTCCTGTTCACCTTCACGATGTTCTTCAGCGGCGGTATGATTCCGATGTACTTAACCGTACAGCAGCTGCACATCTACAACACAACATGGGCTATGGTCCTTCCGGTAGCAGTGTCCGCTTACAACCTGATCGTATGCCGCTCCTTCTTTGAAAGTGGTATTCCGGTCGAGCTTCTCGAAGCAGCAAAAATCG
The DNA here is from genome assembly GCF_003480555.1 of Blautia sp. AM29-29. Taxonomy (NCBI): domain Bacteria; kingdom Bacillati; phylum Bacillota; class Clostridia; order Lachnospirales; family Lachnospiraceae; genus Blautia; species Blautia sp. AM29-29. The sequence continues at coordinate 93,927 of NZ_QUJD01000004.1, read as the reverse complement.
ACGGCTGCAGCGATTTTGGATTCTTCTTCAAAATTGCAATTCCGCTGTCGAAAACGATCATCGCAGTTATGTGTCTGTTCTATGCAACCGCAATGTGGAACCAGTTCTTCAACGCACTGATGTTCCTGCAGGATGACAGCAAGATGCCTCTTCAGGTCGTTCTTCGAAACTTGGTACTGATGAACCAGTCCAACCAGATGGGAAGTAGTGCTTCTGAGATGGTAACAAAACAGAAACTGGCTGAGCAGTTAAAATACTGTGTCGTAGTTGTTTCCGCATTCCCGCTTCTGTGCGTATATCCTTTCCTGCAGAAATACTTCGCAAAAGGTGTTACGATCGGTGCAGTCAAGGGCTGATGCAGAACAGAAAATTTATTGTTGCAGAATTCATGGATATAGCAGACATGGTTTATGTGTAGGAATACAAAAATACTAACGTATTTCACTGCCGGAAAAGGCAGCAAAATAAAGGAGGAACAATATGAAGAAAAAAATCGTATCCGTATTACTGGCAAGCCTTATGGTAACCAGCATGCTCGCAGGCTGTGGAAACAGCTCCGGCAGCTCAAGCAGCTCCGGTGCAGGAAGCACAGGAGGAGACACCACCTCTGCATCCGGTACAGAAGCAGGTGACACAGGTCTCACAGCAGAAGAGCAGGAAGCAGTAGATGAGGGAATCATCCAGCTCGACGGTACCCTTCCGATCATCAAAGATCCGGCAAAATTCGAAGAGAAATACGGAAAAATTTCCGCTCTGATCGTAAACTCTGCAGACAGAACTGTAGAAGTAGGCGACCTGGCTATGTGCCAGAAATGGTTCGAGGACACAGGAGTAGAGTTTGACTGGCAGCCGATCCCGCAGGAGAGCGCAACAGAGAAAATCAATCTGATGCTTTCTTCCGGACAGGATCTTCCGGATGTATTCTGGAACTTCGGCGATGGTAAATCCGGAAACACCGTAGTTCAGTACGCAGACCAGGATGTATTCCTTCCGACCGAAGGCCTGATCGAAGAGTATATGCCGAACCTGAAAGCATTCCTCGATGACAATGAGCAGTATCAGCTTGAGATCACCGCTCCGAACGGCCATAAATATGGATTCCCGTACGTAGAGGAAATGAAAGGTCTTGTATTAACACCTGGACCATTCGTGATCAACAAAACATGGCTGGATAAAGTAGGCAAAGAAGTGCCGACAACCGTAGACGAGTGGGTAGACTGCCTGAAAGCAATCCGCGACGGCGGCGATCTGAACGGAAACGGCGAAGACGATGAAATCCCGATGGCAACCTGGTTCGGCGCAACCGATACCTTTGGTTCCTACAACCTGTTCTATCGTTTCACAGGTGCATTCGGATGCGCTGACTCCTACTGCGGAGGAAACTCCTATGCGGATCACTTAAGAATGGTTGACGGAAAAGTTACGTTCACTGCAACAGACGAAGCATTCAAGAAAACAGCAGAATTTTTCAACATGCTGTATGAAGAAGGACTGATCTGGAACGGTTCCTTCGAGGCAGATGAAAGTATGTCATTCAAATCTTCTCTGATCAAAGAGAATGTTGCAAAGATCGGTTCCTTCGGTGTTTGGGGCGATCAGGAAATTACAAACCAGGAAGTACATGATCAGTACGTAGCAGTTCCGAGACTGCAGGGCGAAGACGGTATGACCGGTTTCGAGTGCAACTACTCTGAGCTGCAGGATTCTTCCGATACAGCAATCACAACGACCTGCAAATTCCCGCACGTTGTTGCAAGATTTGTAGATTACATGGTAGGCGATCCGGAAATCTCTGTTACATCTAACTGGGGCGCAATCGGATACAACTATGAGAAAGACGAAGACGGCGTTCTTCGTACACCGCTCGATGAAAACGGAAACTACAAACCTCTGAATCCGGAATATAAGAACTTTGGTGAGGCTCGTGTAAACTCCACAACCTGCCGTGGTTCTATGATCGTTCAGAACGAGTACTATGACACCGTTTGCGGCTACACCTTCGATGCTGTAAAGCTTCTCGAGATGCAGAAAGAAAACGGTAAAGATGACATCATGGAAGAGTATGACACCATTCCGCGTGTTCTGATGACCCAGGAAGAGATTCAGCGTCTGGCACAGATTCAGCCGACCGTCTCCGATATCGTTGACCGTTACATCACTACATGGGTAACCGGCGGCGTTGATGATGCAAGCTGGGAGTCCTATAAGACAGAGCTTGAGGGCGCTGGTTTGAGCGAACTGGTTGAGATTTACCAGGGCGCAGTAGATCGAGCAGCTTCTGCAGCAAACTAAAAATCGGGCGAAAAGCGATTACGAAAAAACAGTAACGTAAACGATTTGCAATTAATGTTCTATAACTAAAGAAATTCCAAATGTGGCCATGTTGTATCCCATATAACATGGCCATATTTAAAAAGAAGATTATTTCGTTCTTATTTCTTTTTTGTTGAAGTTCCAAATGGAAAAAGATAAAATAGGAAAAGAGAGAACAGGAAAAGAGGGATCCTATGAGTAAACAGGGAAAAAGAGATTTTAGACCGAACATTCATTTTACACCGGAGAAAAACTGGAACAACGATCCGAACGGACTGATTTATATCGATGGTATCTGGCATCTGTATTATCAGCATAACCCAAATGACGTTGTATGGGGACCGATGCACTGGGGTCATGCAGTATCGAAAGACCTGATTCACTGGGAGCATCTGCCGGTCGCCCTGTACCCGGATGAGATCGGAACGATGTACTCCGGAAGTATGGCATACGATGAAAATAACACCAGCGGATTTGCGAAATACGGTGAGAAACCGATGGTGGCTGTCTACACGGCGCACAATATGGAAACGGGCCTGGAGCAGCAGTGTATTGCATACAGCCTGGATCAGGGAAAGCATTTTGAAAAATATTATGGCAACCCGGTGATCGAAAACCCGGGCACACCGGATTTCCGTGATCCACGCGTCTTCTGGAATGACAAAAAGGACTGCTGGAGCCTTGTTCTGGCATCCGGCGACCACGCAGAGTTTTACGCATCCCAGGATTTGAAAAACTGGAAGAAAACAGGCGAGTTCGGTGTCGGTGTCAATAAAGTGCCGACTGTATGGGAATGCACCGATCTGATCCGTGCTAAAACAGGAAATGAATTTGACGGATTCAAATGGATTCTGATAGTCAGCATGATACATCCGGGAACCGAAGGCCGTGCCAATATACAGTATTTCGTCGGTGATTTTGACGGAGATACCTTCCAGTGCACCGAGATCACAGACGAGCCGCTGTGGATTGATTTCGGATTCGACAATTATGCCGGTGTAACGTATGGAAACTACGACCGTCCGGTTTACCTTGGATGGGGCGTTAATCCGCTCTACGCGAACTTTGTTCCGACCGGTGAGTATTCCGGTCTGATGACACTGCCAAGAGAACTTTCACTTTGTGAGACCGAGGAGGGCTACCGCCTGAAAACAAAACCGTTCGGGATCGATGAGTACCGTGCGGGTGCCTTCCCGATCGGAAATCAGAAGCCGCTGCTGACCGAGAGCTTTGGACTTCTCGTGCAGGGCAATTTCGGAAGAATTGCGCTGAAAAACAGCAGAGGTGAGGAAGTAGTCATCGAGGTAACGGTGGACAGCATCACGGTGGACCGCTCTAAGAGCGGCGACCTTAGTTACTTTGATGATGTAGATCCGAAGCTCTTCAAAAAAGAGGATCTGCTGGTATCTACAACAAAACGTTACATGCGCGGAAATGTCAACATGGAGATTATTTTTGACGTTTCCTATCTGGAGATTTATGCAGATGGTGGTCTGGAGACCGCTTCCGTATGCGTTTACCCGGATGCTCCGTATCAGGTGGTTTCCACAGACGGAGATCTGGAAGTAAAAATGTACACCATTAAAAAATAGGGGATATGTTTATTTTGGGAGGTTTTACAAAAATGATGAAAAAAAGAGATTATAGACCGAAAATCCATTTTTCGCCGGAAAAAGGCTGGATGAATGATCCGAATGGCATGGTTTATGTAGATGGCGTGTACCACTTCTTTTATCAGAAGTACCCGTATGATACCAGCTGGGGACCGATGCACTGGGGGCATGCAACATCCCGCGACCTGATTCACTGGGAGCATCAGCCAATCGCACTTTATCCGGATGAACTTGGATTTATCTTTTCGGGAAGTGCTGTGTATGATACGCAGAATTCTTCTGAGTATGGTACCAATGAAAATCCGCCAATCATTGCTATTTATACCAGCCATCACAAGGACGGTTTGGAACAGCAGAGTATTGCATACAGCAATGATAAGGGCCGGCATTTTGAAAAGTCATATCTGAATCCGGTCATCAAAAACCCGGGAATTTCCGATTTCCGTGACCCGAAAGCGTTCTGGAATCCGGTCAGAAGATGCTGGAGTCTTGTTCTTGCAGCGCAGGACCGTGTCTTCTTCTACGCATCCCAGGATATGAAAAACTGGGAGAAAACTGGAGAATTCGGACCGGAAGGAAATCATGCGAAGGGGGTGTGGGAATGCCCGGATCTGTTCCCGATTGAGTATAAGGGAAAAAATGTATGGGTTCTTGTTGTCAGCATGACAAAAGCCTCCGAGGACGACCACTGCAAAATGCAGTATTTCCTGGGTGATTTCGATGGAGAAAAATTCCTCTGCACCTATCCGTCCGATGAGCCAAGATGGCTGGATGAAGGCTTCGATAACTATGCAGCCGTTACATTCCAGAATGCGAAAGATGTTCTGCTGATGGGATGGGGTATGAACTGGCAGTATGCAGCACAGACTCCGACAGAAGAGTACTGTGGCCAGGCAACCCTGGCGAGAAAGCTGTCCCTGACAGAAGTAGATGGTGCGCTGACCCTCGTGGCTGCTCCGGCCGGACTGGAAAAATTCCGTCACAGCAGTTATCCGATCGAGAACCACACAACGATTCGCACAGAGACCTTCGGACTGAAAATTTCCGGAAAGGGAGATGCGAAAATCTGCCTGAAAAACTCAGTGGGACAGAAACTGAAGATTTATGTAAGCGACACCAAAATCACGGTTGACCGTACCATGGCGGGCTACAAAGAATTCAGTGAGCATTTTATGACAGAGAAATATTCCATCAGCACCGCAGCGAGAAAGAAAGACGGAGCATGGAATCTGGAACTTGTTTTTGATGTTTCCATTCTGGAACTGTTTGCTGAGGACGGCGTAGATGCTGTTTCCAGTGTGGTTTATCCGGAGACACCGTACGACCGTGTAAGCTGGAAGGGAGATCTTTCCGTTGAACTTTACGAAATTGATGCATAAAGGCTGCGAGAAAGGGGAAAAGCAAAATGGGATACTTTAAAGATGTGACACCGGAAACAGCTGGAATCAGCTCCAAAGGAATTTTGAATTTTCTCGACCGGATGGAAGAAAGTCAGATTGAGCTGCACAGCTTTATGGTGATCCGCCATGGACAGTGTGCAGCGAAGGGCTGGTGGAAGCCGTATGATGAAAAATTCCGTCATCCACTGTATTCGTTCAGCAAATCGTTGACAGCAACGGCGATTGGTTTTGCAGAGCAGGAGGGAATCTTATCGCTGGATGAGAAAATTGTCGATATCTTTCCGGATCTGCTGCCGGAAAACCCATCTGAAAATCTCAAAAAGATCACACTGCATCACCTGCTGATTATGGGCTGCGGCCATGAGACGGAGATTATGGACAATTCCGAAAACTGGATTTCTACCTTTCTTCATCATCCGGTGCTCCATGAGCCGGGAACGTTTTATAAATACAATACAGCCGGAACCAACATGCTGGCTGCCGTTCTGCGGAAAAAAACGGGACAGAATGTTACAGAGTTTCTGAAATCCCGTCTGCTGGAGCCGCTTGGCATCACATCCCTTACCTGTGCATTGCTCGGAGACGGGACGGAGCTCGGTGGAGGCGGTATGAAGATGGTGACGGAGGATATGGCAAAATTCACGTATTTTCTGTCCAAACAGGGCGAGTGGGAAGGAAAACAGCTGCTTCGAAAAGACTGGTTTGAACGCGCCTGCCGCAAGCAGATTGAGACGGAGGGCGATTCGGAAGGCCACGTAAAAGACTGGGCGCAGGGCTACGGCTATCAGTGCTGGATGTGCCGTTATCCGGGCTCCTTCCGCGCAGATGGTGCGTACGGTCAGTTCGGCGTTGTGTTCCCGGATCTCGATCTGATTGTGATCCTGACAACAGCAACAGAACAGACACAGGAGGAGTTGAGCGCACTGCAGGAAGAACTGATCCCGTATGTGAAGAAGGAAGCAGGAGAGCTGCCGCCGTCCCCGCTTGCCGGTGCGGTAAAAGAGCGTACCGCACAGCTGGCACTGCAGCCGCGCAGAGGAACGAGAAATCCGTTTATGGAAGAAAAAGTAAGTAAGCATGTTTATGTATCGGCTCCTCTGATGGGTAACCAGCTGCTGCCGGATTCCGCAGAAATTCTGATCGGCGGAAGCGGCCTGTTTTCGCTGGAGACAAGTCCGATTCAGGAGATGCGATTCGCTTTTGGCTGCGATAAGATGTACTGGAAAGTACAGGAAGGCGGGAAAGAAAAGGAATTTGTCCTCTCCATGCGCCGGGATTTCGCCTATAGTGAAGCGGATGGCCATATTTATGCTGGTTCTGCTGCATGGCGTACGCTAAATACGCTCGAGATGGAGATTCGGCGGATGGACGGTTTGAGTGGTGGCCGCATGATTGTCAGATTCCAGAAGGAAAATCTTCTGTTGGAGGCAGAGGATACGCTGATCAGTGTTGGTGGACTCGGAATTTCACCGCGTCAGGTACTGACTGTGTTTGGGATAAAAGAAGATGAAATAGATTGAAAGAGAGAAAAACCGGCGGAATTTTCCGCCGGTTTTTACATAACTGTGTGAAAATCCTGTAAAAAGAGGGAAACAATATGTAAAGTCCGAGAGAAGAATTGCCAATTTTTTCTTAATATGGTAAAATTTTGATTATCTTGGAAAAAGATCGACGCAAAAGATAAAGATACAGGAGGCTCTATGTCAGTTTTTTCAGATTTATTATCCGAATATATCACCATGAAAGATGTCGGGGTTTACCCGCTTTCGCAGTTCTGCGGACTCGATCGTTCTTTCATGTATAAGATCATCAATGGAAAACGAAATCCGTCCGGGGAGGATGTTGTGCGGAAGATGGCACAGTTCATGCAGCTGACGCCACGGGAAAAAACAGATTTCATGGATGCATTTTACATTACCCAGATGGGTGAAGAGGTTTATTACCGGCGCAAATCGGTCGGAGAACTGATTGAAACGTTCAGCTGCCGTGAGGGGAAAAAGGAATATATCTTCCATGAGGCGGAGATTGCAAAACTGGAATTGAACGGGGGGGGGTAGCGGAGAGATTCCCTTTCGGGGCACAGTGCATGTGCGGCATGCAATTTTGCAGCTGTTTTTCGGTGAAGCTGTAAAAGAAGACGGAAAAATTTCCGTTCTGGTCCAGCCGGACTTCGATTTTGCCATGGAACTTCTGCAGGTATTCGGGGAACAGAACTCGAATTTGACGATTCAACATCTGTTCTGCATGAACAACAACGAGAAGATGGTTTCGATGCGGAAAAATTACAACCTGAGTTGTCTGCAGAAAATTCTCCCGATCTGTGCCTGCGGCTGCGATTACCGTGCGCGGTACTACTACGACAATGTGACGGCACGGCTGAATGAGTTCCGCCTTTTCCCGTACCTCATCCTGACGGAGCACTGTGCGCTTGCTTTCAGCGCCGATTACCAGAATGCACTTTTGTTCCGGGAGGAGACGACGCTGCGGATGATGCGCGAGATGTTTGAAGGCTATTTCAAACAGTCGGAGCCGTTGTTTGAACGTCTTGACACGGTACAGTCCCAGCTTGGCTATACGGAAACACTGATTCGTCACTTTATCGCATCAGATTCCCCGCGGTATTTCTTCCAGAGAATGCCGTGTCTTTCCGGCCTTCTGACAGCAGAAATGCTGGAGCGCCATCTCGTAAAAGAAATGCCGGGGCGTGAGCAGATGATACGGGCGGTTGCACAGTACGCAAAGGTGATGCAGACACAGGTACTGGATAAAAAAACGACGATGTTTTTTTCAGAGGATGGCATCAAAAGTTTCCTGGAAACGGGGCGCGTGGATGAGTATCCAAAAGAATGCTATTCTCCGCTGGACTTTGACGAGCGTATCGCCCTGATCCGCCGCTTTCTGGCGCTGCGGGATCGCGCGAATCTTCGTATGATCCGGGAAACGAAAGAGAGAGCAGAGCATGCGCTGAATATTTCGGTCAATGCAAACGAGGGCTATCTTCTGTTCCAGACGCGGACAGAGCGGCTGATTTACCTCAGCATCCGGGAACCGAGCATTCTTATGGCATTCTACGATTACCTGGAATCCATGAAACCGGAAGAACTCTGCACGGAAGAGGAGATGCTGGGACGTGTCGAAGCCATTCTGTATGAATTTGTGGCTTGTCATTCCAGAGAAGGTTCGATATAATAGAAAAAAGGATATTTCCAAACCGGTCATCTCGGGTGAGTTCCGGTGCGTGTCTGCTGAAAAGAAGGCTGGACACGCACCGGGCGGGAACCTGCGGATGACCGGTTTTGACTGTACGAAAAAGAAATGGGGGTTTTTACGAATGAGTACAGAAAGTAAAACAAGAATGACGGAGGGCAGTATTTCAAAAAAGATGATTCTGTTTGCGATCCCGCTGTTCCTTGGTAATCTGTTCCAGCAGTTGTACAATACGGCCGACTCGCTGATTGTAGGAAATTTTCTGGGAAGCAATGCACTGGCAGCGGTCAGCTCTTCGGGCAATCTGATCTTTCTGATGGTTGGTTTTATTAACGGTATCGCAATGGGCGCCGGTGTCGTGATTGCAAGGTATTACGGAGCGAAAAACCGGGAAGATCTGCAGAAAGCGATCCATACGACCGTGGCGTTCGGCCTGGCGGCCGGTGCAGCGCTGACTGTGCTTGGCATGTATCTGGCGCCGAGAATCCTTGTGCTGATGGGAACACCGTCCGATGTCCTGCCGCAGTCCGTCGAATATTTCCGTACCTATTTTGCAGGATCTCTTGGTTTTATCATGTATAACATTTTCGTCGGCATTCTGCAGTCCGTCGGCGACAGCCGCCACCCGCTGATCTATCTGATCGTGTCATCGTGTATCAATGTTGCGCTCGATCTGCTTTTTATCGGCGGCCTTGGCCTTGGGGTCGGTGCGGCAGCGCTTGCAACGGTAATTTCCCAGTTTACAAGTGCGATTCTCTGTATGATCCATCTGCTGCGGACGAAGGAAGAGTATCGTCTTCATATCCGCAAAATCCGTTTCGACGGCCGGGCGCTTGGCGAGATTATCCGCAACGGTGTGCCGTCCGGTTTCCAGAACTCGGTTATTTCGATCGCAAACGTTTTCGTGCAGACGAACATCAATGCATTCGGGAAAATGGCGATGGCAGGCTGCGGTTCATATGCAAAAATCGAGGGTTTTGCATTCCTTCCGGTTACATGCTTTACGATGGCATTAACGACGTTTGTCAGCCAGAATCTCGGTGCAAAACAGTATGACCGGGCGAAAAAAGGAGCGCGGTTTGGCATTCTCTGTTCCATTACCATCGCCGAGCTGATCGGGTTTGTGATCTATGCGGCCGCACCGACTTTGATTGCGGCGTTTAACAGCGATCCGGCCGTTGTCCATTACGGCGTGATGCAGGCGAGAACGATTGCACTGTTTTATTTTCTGCTGGCGTTTTCTCATTGCATCGCGGCTGTGCTCCGCGGTTCCGGGCACGCCGCGGTTCCCATGGTTGTCATGCTCTGTGTCTGGTGCCTGTTCCGCGTCAGCTACATTACCGTGACGGTCCGGCTGATCCCGGATATCCGCGTGATTTTCTGGGCTTACCCGCTGACCTGGAGTATCAGTTCTGTCATTTTCCTGTATCTGTTTTTGAAAGGAAAATGGGTATATGGTTTTGAAAAAGGAGGAAAACAAAGATGAACGCAGAATCGACGAGAGAAGCGCTTGATGTGGCATCGCTGGCGGGAGACATCCTGCTGGCGAGCGGCGCGGAAATCTTCCGTGTGGAGGAGACGATCGACCGCATTGCGCGGGCGTATGGCGTTGACTCCAGCGATGCGTTTGTGTTGAGCAGTGGTATTTTTCTGACAGCTGAGAGCGGAAAAAAGCAGGAATTTGCCCGCGTGCGTCACATTCCGCTGTCGGCGGCGCGGCTCGACAAGGTAACGGCAGTCAACCAGCTCTCCCGCGAAATCGAGGAGGGGCTGCACGCGCCGAAGGAGGCGAAGGCCTGGCTGCTCGACATTCAGCGGATGCCGGACAAACCAAGATGGCACCAGGTACTTGCATCCGGTGTCGGAAGCGCGTGCTTCTGTTTTCTGTTCGGCGGCGATGTGGTGGACAGCATGGTAGCATTTCTGTCGGGCTTTGTTCTGTACTTCTATCTGCTGTACCTGCTGCGCGGCAGAATGTCAAAAATTGCGACGAATATTTCCGGCGGCGCGCTTGTCACACTGATTGCCGTTTTTCTGTATCAGGCGGGGATCGGCCATCATCTGGACAAGGTCATCATCGGTTCGATTATTCCGCTGGTGCCCGGTGTCAATTTCACGAACGCCATCCGTGATATTGCGGATCAGGACTACATCGCGGGTTCCGTGCGGATGCTCGATGCGCTGCTTGTGACATTCTGTATTGCGCTCGGTGTCGGACTGATTATCACAGGATATCATCAACTGGCGGGAGGGCTGCAGCTATGAGTGATACCATTCGTTTGATTGCGGAATTTTTTGCCGCCTGCGTCGGAACGATTGCGTTTGCGCTACTGTTCCAGGTGCCGCGGAAATACTACCTGTACTGCGGACTGGCAGGTGCCTGCGGCTGGATCTGCTATAAACTGATCCTCCCGCATACGACAGAGCCGGTGTCCATCTTTTTTGCAACGGTGCTCGTCATCCTTCTGTCGCGCAGCTTTGCGGTGTACAAGCGCTGCCCGGTAACGGTATTTCTGATTGCGGGTATTTTCCCGCTGGTGCCGGGAAGCGGCATCTACTGGACTGCTTTTTACGTGGTAACCAATGATCTGGAGCGCGCCGGTGCAAGAGGATTTCTGACACTGAAGGATGCAGTTGCGATTGTGCTTGGCATTCTCTTTGTTTTTGAGTTTCCGCAGAGCTGGTTCCGTAAGGTGTTGACAGACAAAAGCAAATAACCTATTATTGTAGTAGAGATTATAAACAAGGAGGAAGGAAAACAAATGGCATTAAATCAGTTTTCCAGAACACAGCTTCTGCTCGGACAGGAGAGCATGGATCTTCTGGCGAATGCAACCGTTGCCGTTTTCGGTATCGGCGGCGTGGGCGGCTATACCGTGGAGGCGCTGGCAAGAAGCGGTGTCGGCCATTTTGTGCTGGTAGACGATGATAAGGTCTGCCTCACCAACATCAACCGTCAGATTATTGCGACGAGAAGCAGTGTCGGAAAATATAAAGTAGACGTAATGAAAGAACGCATTCTGGATATCAATCCGAAAGCGGAGGTAGAGGTATACAAATGCTTCTATCTGCCGGAAAATGCGGACGATTTTGATTTTTCGAAGTATTCATACGTGGTGGATGCTGTCGATACGGTGACAGCGAAGATTGAGATTATCATGCGCGCCAAAGCGTGCAATGTGCCGGTCATCAGCTGCATGGGAGCCGGAAACAAGCTGGACCCGACGAAGTTCCGCGTGGCGGATATCTATAAAACGAACATGTGTCCGCTGGCAAAGGTCATGCGTCGTGAGATGAAAAAACGCGGCGTGAAGAAACTGAAAGTGGTTTATTCAGAGGAAAAATCCCTCCGTCCGCTTGAGGATATGAGCATCAGCTGCCGGACAAATTGTATCTGTCCTCCGGGAGCTGCAAGAAAATGCACGGAGCGGCGTGATATCCCGGGCAGCGTAGCGTTTGTGCCGTCCGTAGCAGGACTGATTCTGGCGGGAGAGGTCATCAAAGATCTTTCCGGTGTCAGAGAGAGACGGCAGCTGCAGTAAAAAATAAGAATAAAAGGGACGAGCCCCGAAAAAGCAGTTGTGCTTTCCGGGGCTCGCCTTGTGTTTATGGAGATTTGAAATTTGAAAAATTACATTACGGCAACAACATCATATTCGGTGCAGCCTTCGGTGAGCGGAATCAGATTTCCTTCTACTGCGGTTCCGTTTACCGTGAGGGAAGAAATACCTTTCTCCCTGTGCTCCGGATTCTGGAAGGTGATGTTATACCATGCACCGCGGAAGTATCTGCGGATCTTGAACTCTTCCATATTGGACGGAATACACGGATTTAAGGTCAGTCCGTCGTAATCCGGCTGAATGCCGAGGATGTACTGGGAAACATTGACAAAAGTCCATGCGGCAGTACCGGTCAGCCAGGAGTTCTTTGCCTCACCGAAGTGAGCAGCGTCTTTTCCGGCGATCATCTGAGAGTAGACGTACGGCTCGGTGCGGTGGATCTCGCTGATGTCCTCAATATAAGCCGGGCAGATCTTGCGGTACAGGTCAAATGCGCGGTTTCCGTGGCCGACAACGGTCTCAGCGATGGAGATCCATGGGTTGTTGTGGCAGAAGATACCAGCATTCTCTTTGTATCCCGGCGGATAGGAGGAAACCTCACCAAGATTCAGGTAATACTTGGTGTAAGCCGGCTGCAGAAGAACAACGCCGTACTTGGTTTCCAGAATGTTCTGGACAGAAGTCAGGGCTTTTTCTGCCAGTCCTTCTTTGACACCGATTTCAGCAAGAACACAGAAGCCCTGCGGCTCGATGTAGATCTTACCTTCCTTACACTCATTGGAGCCGACTTTTTCGCCTGCTGCATCATAAGCACGCAGGAACCATTCGCCGTCCCAGCCTGCATCAAGGACTGCCTGGTAAACTTTTTCGACTTCTTTTTCTGCGTAAACAGCTTCTTCCTCATTGCCTCTGCGGCGGCAGATGGCTGCGTACTCTTTGCCGTATTTCACGAACATAGCGGCGATGAAAATGGACTCAGCAACCGGTCCCTCGGAAGGTCCTGTCGTCTGGAACGGTTCGCCCGGCTCTGCAGAGAAGCAGTTCAGGTTCAGACAGTCATTCCAGTCTGCACGGCCGATGAGCGGCAGTTTGTGCGGTCCGAGATGGGTTACGGTAAAGTCGAAGGAACGTTTCAGGTGCTCCATCAGAGGCTGCGCCTTGGTGGAATCGTTGTCGAAATCAACCTGCTCGTCGAGAATAGAGAAATCTCCGGTCTCTTTGATGTAGGCGGCACATCCGGCAATCAGCCAGAGCGGGTCATCGTTGAAGCCGCTTCCGATATCCATGTTTCCTTTTTTCGTCAGTGGCTGGTACTGATGGTATGCGCTTCCGTCTTCAAACTGGGTAGCGGCAATATCGAGCAGACGCTCTCTTGCGCGGTCCGGGATCAGATGAACGAAGCCGAGCAGATCCTGGCAGGAGTCACGGAAGCCCATGCCACGGCCGGTGCCGGACTCAAAGTAGGATGCGGAACGGGACATGTTGAAGGTAACCATACACTGATACTGGTTCCAGATGTTGACCATGCGTCCCAGTTTTTCATCTGCACAGGAGAGCGCATATTTTGCCAGCAGGCCTTCCCAGTAGGAAGCAAGCTCTGCAAGTGCTGCGTCAACCTGCTCGTCGGTCTGATAGTGGGAGAGCATCTCTTTTGCCGGTTTTTTGTTGATCACGCCAGGAGCTTCCCATTTGTCATCCGCTGCATTCTCACAGTAGCCGAGAACGAAGATAAAGGAGCGGGACTCGCCTGGTTTTAAGGTAACGTCGATGTGGTGGGAACCGATCACACCCCATCCGCTGGCAACGGTGTTGCCTGCAGTGCCGCGCAGAACGGTCTCCGGGCGGTCATTTCCGCGGTAAGCGCCAAGGAAAGCGTCGCGGTCGGTATCGTATCCGTCGATCGGGCAGTTGACTGCATAAACAGCGTAATGTCTGCGGCGCTCGCGGTACTCAGTTTTGTGGTAAATCTCAGAACCCTGGATCTCAACTTCGCCGATGCTGAAGTTTCTCTGGAAGTTGGTCATATCGTCCATGGCGTTCCAGAAGCAGAACTCTACAAAAGAAGTCAGAGCCAGTGTTTTTTCTTCGGTGCCGTTGTTGGTCAGCATGAGACGGTTTACTTCGCAGGAATCTGCCAGCGGAACAAAAGCGGTCAGTTCAGCGGCAACTAAGTTTTTGGAAGAAACAAAGCGGCTGTAGCCAAGGCCATGATGGCACTCGTAGGAATCGAGCGGCGTCTGGGTCGGCTGCCAGCCCGGGTTCCAGACGGTATCGCCGTCCTTGATGTAGTAGTAGCGTCCGTTCTGATCGAGCGGCGTATCGTTATAACGGTAACGGGTCAGACGCAGAAGTTTTGCGTCCTTGTAGAAGCTGTATCCGCCGCAGGTATTGGAAATCAGAGAAAAGAAGTTCTCAGATCCCAGATAGTTGATCCACGGAAGCGGAGTCTTCGGGCTTGTGATGACATACTCTTTTTTCGCATCATCAAAATGTCCAAATTGCATGTGTGATACCTCCTTCGTCGTACAATGTAATTTCATTATACAGCCGAAAAAAGAAAAAACTAGCAAGAATTTGCTAAAAATATAAAAAAACGCCGAAACCGTTTTCGTGACAGTTTCGGCGTTTGTGAATATTCACGAATTGCTCCGCAATTCTGCAAACATTCGGAATCCGCTGGCGCTGCTTCCTCATGTTTGGCGGGTTCCAAATTCGAACGCTTTATCGTGCAAGCACGAACAGCTTTCGAACTTTGAACCCTGGAATATCAGATCTTCTCGTGATTCTTAAATTTCTTAATAACTTTCTGAATACGATCCGCCGGATCCAGCAGTCCGCTGATGGAGGCGTCGTGATTCAGCTTGTCGATGATGAGAGCGATATATTTGCTCAGGTCGCAGCTGATGTAATATTCGCGGGAGAGAAGCTCCGGTGTCTGGTATACGACGTTGGTGGTCAGAACTTTTGTGAAGAGTCCTTCCTCATAAGCCTTGTCGAATTTCTCCAGTCCGCTGGTGAACAGTCCGAAGGTCGAGCACATGTAGATGTTGCGTGCCTCACGATCCTTTAAGAGTTTGGCAACTTCCAGCATACTCTCGCCGGAGGAGATCATATCGTCGATGATGATCATATCCTTACCTTTGACATCAGCACCGAGGAACTCATGGGCAACGATCGGGTTGCGTCCGTCAATGATGGTAGAGTAGTCGCGGCGTTTGTAGAACATACCCATGTCAACACCGAGGTTGTTTGCCATGTAGATAGCACGGCCCATACCGCCCTCATCCGGGCTGATGACCATCAGATGATCCTTGTCGAGCTTCATATCCGGTGCATTGCGCAGGATGTTTTTGATGAACTGGTAAGCCGGCTGGATGGTTTCAAATCCATGCAGCGGAATCGCGTTCTGGACACGCGGGTCGTGAGCGTCGAAGGTGATGATGTTTTCTACGCCCATAGCAGTCAGCTCCTGCAGACCAAGTGCGCAGTCGAGAGACTCTCTTCCAGATCTCTTGTGCTGGCGGCTCTCATACAGGAATGGCATAATGACATTGATTCTGCGGGCTTTTCCACCGATGGCTGCGATGACACGCTTCAGATCCTGGAAGTGGTCGTCCGGAGACATGTGGTTGGTGTAGCCGCACAGAGAATAGGTCAGGCTGTAGTTGCAGACATCGAGCAGAATGTAGATATCGTCACCGCGGACAGATTCGTTGATGATACCCTTTGCCTCGCCTGAACCGAAACGCGGAACCTGAGACTGGATAATGTAGCTGTCACGCTCATATCCTTCATAGGCAGCGACATATTTTTCCGCAAATTCATTGCCGCGTCCTTTTCTCCAGCTGACCAGATAATCGTCGACCTTTTTTCCAAGTGCGGCGCTGCTGTTCAGCGGGATCAGTCCCAGTCTTCCGATTGGCAGTGTGTCAAAATGTCCTTCAGTTCCCTTACTCATGCTTTGGTTCCTCCCAAAAGTTTTTTCTGGATCCGAATATCGTTTCCAAAAAGTTTAATGATGGTGTAGTTACTTGAAATTCGTGAAAAGGTACGTTCCGAGTACGTCTCCATGAAGCGGTCAAGGGGCAGGTTCGTGGAGATAATCGTCGATTTCTTCCGCAGGATGCGTTCGTTGATGCAGAGAAAGAGCTGGGAAGAGACGAAGCTGTTGGTCAGTTCCGTACCTAAATCATCGATGATCAGAAGATCGCAGTCAAAGATATTGGCGTGAGCGTCTTTTGCTTCTTCTGAACTGGAAAAGGTGTAGCGTGCAAACAGGTCAAACAGATCAAATGCAGTAAAATAAATCACACAGAACGACTGCTCGATCAGCTCGCGGGCAATACAGTGCGAAAGAAACGTTTTTCCGACACCGGTGTCGCCGTAAAAGAAGAGATTTTCAAACGACGAGCCGAAATTGCGGACGAACGCCTGGCTTTTTTCGAGCGCGGCAGCAGCGGCCTCGCGGGAAGTGAGCGGTGTTCCGGTACTGGTCAGGCTGTCCGAGTAGTAATCCAGGGAGAACTGGCCGAAATTTTCGGTTTTCAGAAGCTCTTCCACGTTGGACTGCCGGTACAGAAGATCGACGGCAGCTTTTTTGAAGCAGGCGCATTTCTGCGTGCCGTTGATGTAGCCGGTGTCGCGGCAGAGCGGGCAGTCATACGTCAGCTCGAGATAGTCTGCCGGGTAGCCGTGCATGGAAAGGAGCGCCGCGCGTTCCTGGGAACGGTCACGGATGGCAGCATTCAGGTCGAGATCCATGGAAGCGTCTCCGTTCAGCATCGCTTTTGCTTTCCGGACCGAGAGGGATGCAATCTCGGCGTCGATTTCCGCAAGGCGCGGAATCTTTTCATAAGCAATGCGGATGTGCTCCTGCTGTTCTCTCTGGTGGCGGAGCTGCCGTTCGTTGTACATGCGCATAATCGCATCGTATTGCGGGTTTGTCAGTGCCATAGTTGTTTCGTCCTCCGGGCGTTATTTCAGAAGCTGTTCTTCTAACTTCTGGTAGTCGTATTCTCTCTGATGGAAATTGTTGAAGCGGTTACTTGAAGCAGCAGGAGCGGTTTTTCGTGCCGCATTCTGATCAGATGCGGTTTTCTTCCTTTTCTGGTGCTCCGCATCGCGCTGTTCGACGTCTGCCATGGAGCGGACGCCCTGTTCCTTCCATTTGGAGAGAATGCCTTCCGCGTACTGGAAGCTCGGCTGGCCGATCTTGGAAACGGTGCGCTGACAGGCTTCCGTGATAAGATCAATCGTAAAACCGTAGGTATTCAGCCAGCGGTCCATCATCTCGGCTTCTTTTTCCACCGGTGCGCGGTTGCGGATGCCGAATGCTTTCAAAATTGTGTAGTAATGTTTGTTGAATGTCGTGGTCTCCTGTTTGGCAGAGGCAACATCGCGGATTCCGCTTTCCTGCCAGGCGAGTCCTACCTTTTTCAGGTAGTGGATGCTGGTGCTTCCCTTCGAAACACAGTATTCCACCAGGTATTCCAGAAGATCCGCGGAAAAATGGAGATCATCATAGAAAAACATGATGCATTCGATTTCCGTCGGCGACAGAAGATGACCGAAATACGTCTGCGCAACGTAAAGAACGTGCTGCAGTTCTTCACGGCTGCCGGGAGCGAGTTTTTTTTCTGCTGACTGTCCGGAAATACCGGAACTGGAAAGATCATCTGCCGGAGAAGAGGCAGATGGGGCAGAAACGGCCGGCTGTGGTGATGGAGCCGGGGTCTGTTCCGTCTGCGGGATTTCAACGGATACAGCAGAAACAGCCGGTGCAGCCGCAATCGGGCCGGAAATCGAGGATTCCGGTGTTGGAAGGATTCCGCTTTCTTCCTTCCGGACAAGCGGCAGAAAGGCGATTCCGGTCGGAACGCTTTCCCCGGCGGTGTAGGAGAGCGAGAGGATTCCCTGCTTCTCCCAGTATTTCAGCGCACGGACGATATCGTTTTCCGTGCAGGAAAAAAAATCTGCCATCGATGACAGAGTGGAATCCTGCTGATGGTCTTTGACCAGCTTCAGCAGATAAAGGTACACTTTTACAAATTCTCCGTTGGCTGCGGGCATATATTGTTCCAGAAAAAGATCCGGCACAGCAGTCACACTGGCCAGGCAGTCATTGTTTAATGTCAGCATACTCAAAATTACACCATCCTGTTCTTATCGTGCGGCAGATTTTTACTTTTAGCGATCTGTTTTTTATTATACGTCTTGCCTTCTCATACACAATCAAGTATAACACAGTATTTTCGACAAGTGAATAGGTGTTTTGCGGAAAAAACATTCCGGGAAAAAGGCACGGTGGATGAAAAAGGACTGTGGACAATGTGGATAATGTGGAGAAATCCATTTTGTGAAATATTATCATCTACCAAAAATGTTGAAAAATGGAGGAAAACAGGGAAGTATAGGACTTTCTGGTGATATCATTATGTAAACAAAGTTATACACAGGGAATCCACATTGTGTGGATCGTAAAAATGTGTATAAAATTGTGGACAATGTGGATAACTCTGAAAACAGGCGAAAATACAGGAAAATAGCTGTGAATAAAAATGTGCGTAACTATTTGGCGAAAAGACAGATTGTGTGGATTCGGAGCAAAAAAAGACCCTGTGGAAAAAGGAAAACTCCATTTTCCACAGGGAGCAGGTAAAGCGAAAGAATGATTTTATTTTTCGGAAGCAAGAAGCTCCTCACCGATTTTTACAACGTCTCCGGCACCCATGGTGATCAGCATGTCGCCCTCGGCAAGATTTTCGTTCAGATAGTTTTCGATTTCCGCAAAGGATGGGAAATATTCGCAGGCAGTGCCGAGTTTTACAATGCGCTCCTGGATATCTTTGGAGGAGATGCCGAGCGTATCGGTTTCTCTGGCTGCGTAAATATCGGCGAGAACCACATGGTCTGCCAGGGAAAGAGCGGCGGCGAAATCATCGAGCAGCGCTTTCGTTCTGGTGTAGGTATGCGGCTGGAAGACGCACCACAGTGTTCTGTGCGCACAGTTTTCAGCGGCTTCCATCGTTGCACGGATTTCGGTTGGATGATGCGCATAATCGTCGATCACCTTTGCTCCGTGGTATGTACCCTTATACTGGAAACGGCGGTCGGTTCCGCGGAAGGTGGCAAAGCCTTCGTGGATGGCGTTTTCCGGCAGCTGCAGTTCATCGGCCAGTGCAATGGCAGCCAGGGCGTTGGAAACGTTGTGAAGTCCCGGAACCATCAGCGTGTAGCGACCGCGCAGCTCGCCACGGCAGATGCAGTCGAAGGACGGGTGATCGAACTCATCGTAGGTGATGTTGGCAGCGGTATAATCAGCGACAGCCTGATTCTCCAGCGCGTAGGTGACAATTTTGCAGCCAAGGCCTTTGGTTACGTAATCGTATTTCGGCGTATCGGCGTTGATGATCAGCATGCCGTCGGCCGGGAGCAGACGGGCAAATTCGCGGAAGGAATGGCGGATATCATCAATATCCTTAAAAAAGTCAAGATGATCCGCATCCATATTGAGGATGATGCCGATTTTCGGGAAGAAACTTAAGAAACTGTTGGTGTACTCACATGCTTCGGTCAGGAAAGTTTCGGAATGGCCGACACGGATATTTCCGCCGATGGACGGAAGAATACCGCCGACAGAAATCGTTGGGTCACAGTCGGCTGCCATCAGAATGTGGGAGAGCATGGAGGTTGTCGTCGTCTTTCCGTGGGTACCGGAAACGGCGATCGGCATATTGTAGTTGCGCATGATCTGTCCAAGCAGTTCAGCGCGGGTCAGCATCGGAATGCCGGCAGCTTTGGCGGCGGCAAATTCCGGGTTGTCCGGATGGATCGCTGCGGTGTAAACGACAAGGTCGATGCCAGGAATGATATTTTCCGCCTTCTGGCCGTAGAAAACCTGTGCGCCAAGAGAAGTCAGGTGGCGGGTCAGGTCACTTTCCTTTGCATCGGAACCGGAAATCGTAAAATTTTCTTTTAAAAGAATTTCAGCAAGGCCGCTCATGCTGATGCCGCCGATGCCGATAAAATGTATATGGATTGGTTTACTGAAATCTACTTCGTACATAGTATCTCCTTCAATGTGTCTTTTCACTGAATTGGGGAAATTTTCTCAATTAATCATAGGAAAGAACAGAGTAAAATCCAAAGCCGTTTCCCCGGAATCCGGCCGGAACTGTTCTGGCTAATAGTATACACGTATTTGCCGGAAAAGTAAAAGAAAAAAAGCAAAGGAAAATGAAAATGAAATAAAAAATAATAAATAAACATTATGGAGCAGACTATGTGCAAAATGCAATGTTGCAAAATGAAAACGACGGGAAGTGACAAAAACTGGTAAAAAAAATAAACGGATTGTCGAAAATTGTTGAAAATCATGATGCGATTCTGGCAAGTTGAAAAATGTATAGTCAAAAGTAATAAAATATAAGAAAAAAATAAAGAAAAATTATAAAAAACGTTCACAATGTGACGGAAGTGTGGTATAATTTACCTTGTAGTTATCAAAGAAGTGCGTGGATATGAAAAGCCAGGACCGACAGGGGATCATTTCTGAAGGCAGACAGGAAGTATGCCGTACATTCTTACAGTTACTGCAAATCTTTAGATACGACAAGAGGTGATTGCATGATTAAGAAAGAGATGATAGCAATGCTGCTGGCAGGCGGCCAGGGAAGCCGTCTCGGTGTGCTCACGGAGAAAGTGGCAAAACCGGCAGTAGCATTTGGCGGAAAGTATCGAATCATCGACTTCCCGCTCAGTAATTGTATCAATTCGGGAATTGATACGGTAGGCGTACTGACCCAGTATCAGCCGCTGCGGCTGAATACCCATATCGGAATCGGTATTCCGTGGGATCTCGATAAAAACGAAGGCGGCGTAACCGTTCTGCCGCCATACGAAAAAAGTACAAACAGCGAATGGTATACAGGAACTGCAAATGCAATTTACCAGAACATGGCTTATATGGAAACATACAATCCAGAATATGTTCTGATTCTTTCCGGCGACCACATTTACAAAATGGATTACGAGGTGATGCTTGACTATCACAAAGCAAACCACGCAGATGTGACCATCGCATGTATGCCGGTACCGATCGAAGAAGCAAGCCGTTTCGGTGTCATGATCACAGACGGAAACGGAAGAATTACCGAATTTGAAGAAAAACCGGAGCACCCGAGAAGCAACCTCGCTTCTATGGGCATCTATATTTTCAGCTGGAAAGCATTAAAGGAATCTCTGACAGCCCTGAAGGATCAGCCGAGCTGTGACTTCGGAAAACACATTCTGCCGTACTGCCGCGACAACGGAAAACGTCTGTTTGCGTATGAGTTCAACGGCTACTGGAAAGATGTCGGAACGCTTGGCTCATACTGGGAAGCAAATATGGAGCTGATCGATATTATTCCGGAATTCAATTTATATGAGGAATTCTGGAAGATCTATACCAAAGGTGATATCATCCGTCCGCAGTATGTTTCCGGGGACGCTGTCATCGACCGCTGTATTATCGGCGAGGGCGCTGAAATCTACGGAGAGGTACATAATTCCGTCATCGGTGCGGATGTGCGCATTGAAAAGGGTGTTGTTGTAAGAGATTCTATTATTATGCGCCACAGCACAATCGGCGAGGGAACCCAGGTCAATAAAGCCATTATTGCAGAAAACGTACATGTCGGCAAACATGTTGTGATGGGCGTTGGCGAGGAAGCGCCGAACGTCTTAAAACCGAATATTTACGGATTCGGACTTGTGACCGTTGGAGAAAAGGCAGTCATTCCGGATGGCGTAACCATTGGAAAGAATGTCTGCATTTCCGGCGAAACTTCCCTTGAGGATTACCCGGATGGCACACTTCCGTCCGGCGGAGCAATTGTAGAAAAGGACGGTGAGTAATATGAGAGCATTGGGAATTATTCTTGCAGGCGGTAACAACAACAAAATGAGAGAGCTGTCCAATAAAAGAGCCGTTGCAGCTATGCCGGTCGCAGGCAGCTTCCGCAGCATCGATTTTGCGCTGTCAAGCATGGCAAACTCTCATATTCAGAAGGTGGCTGTCCTGACACAGTACAACGCCAGATCCTTAAATGAACATTTGAGCTCTTCCAAATGGTGGGATTTCGGAAGAAAACATGGCGGTCTGTTTGTATTTTCTCCAACCGTTACATCAGATAACAGCTGGTGGTACCGTGGAACGGCAGACGCGATCAGTCAGAACCTGAGCTGGCTGAAAAACAGCCATGAACCGTACGTAGTTATCGCATCGGGAGATGGCGTATACAAACTGGATTTCAATAAGGTGCTGGAATATCATATTGCAAAACGTGCGGATGTTACTGTGGTATGCACGGATTCCAAGGAAGCAGATACCAGCCGCTTCGGCGTCCTGAAGATGAATGAGGACTGCCGCATCGAGGAGTTCGAGGAAAAACCGATGGTTTCGAGCTCCAATGTGATCTCCACCGGTATCTATGTCATCCGCCGTCGCCAGCTGATCGAAATGATTGAGCGCAGCGCACAGGAAGACCGCTACGACTTTGTAAAGGATATTTTAATCCGTTACAAAAACCTGAAACGGATTTACGGATACAAGATCAATACCTACTGGAGCAACATTGCTACCGTAGATTCCTATTACAGAACCAACATGGATTTCCTGAAACCGGAGGTAAGAGATTACTTCTTCGGCCAGTATCCGGGCATCTACTCCAAGATCGACGATCTTCCGCCGGCAAAATACAATCCTGGCTGTGCAGTGAAAAATTCTCTTGTATCCAGCGGCTGTATCATCAACGGACAGGTTGAGAACTCTGTTTTGTTCAAGAAGGTATATGTTGGAAACAATTGTGTGATTAAAAATTCTATCATCTTAAATGATGTATATCTCGGAGACAACACTCACATTGAAAACTGTATTGTGGAGAGCAGGGACACCATCCGTGCAAACTCCTATCACTGTGGGGAGGACGGCATCAAAATTGTTGTCGAAAAAAACGAAAGATACGCCATCTGATTATGGGGTGAAAGGGGCATAAAAGTTTATGAACATTACAGACGTGAGAGTACGCAAGGTAACAAAAGAAGGAAAAATGAAGGCGGTTGTGTCTATCACAATCGATGATGAATTTGTCGTACATGATATCAAAGTGATTGAAGGAGAAAAAGGACTGTTTATTGCAATGCCGAGCCGTAAGGCTACGGACGGGGAGTACCGCGATATCGCACATCCGATCAACTCCGGAACCAGAGAAAAGATTCAGACCATTATCCTGAAACAGTACGAACAGGCGATGGCAGAAGCGGAAGCAGAGGAAGCTGCTGCAGAGGCCTGAGCAAAAAGAAAGAACGCCCCCGGGCGGAAAACGGAAGTGGTTACGTTTTCCGCCGGGGGCGTTTTTGTCAGTAAAAACAAAGATGACGATATACAAAAGTATATCGCCATCTTTTTATGAGGGGGGAGATAGTGAGTGGTTTATCAACTATCCGAGATTTATTATAAAAGGAATATGTGAGCAAAGTGTGTCCAAATTCTAAAAGAAATGGAAAAAATATAAAGAAAAGAAGAAAAATTGTGGGAAGAGGTATGGACAGAAGAGAGAAGAGAGCGTAAAGTGAGAGAAAAATGTATCTTCGGAGTCTTTTTTTGTGCCTGTATTTGTGCGAGCTGAAAAATTCCGGGAGTACATCATAAAAAGAGGAGGAAACAGGATGAGACAGAAGAGAATCAGCGATTACGGATATCGGATTGGACATCATGAAAATGGACCGCGAAACAAAATTACGGATGTGCCCGGTGTGCGGGTAGGCCATGCGACGGTGGAAAGTGGAAATCAGCATACCGGAGTGACGGTGATTGTGCCGGGAGAAGGCAATCCGTTTCTGAAAAAGTACCTGGCGTCTGCCTACGTGCATAACGGTTTCGGGAAAACGTGCGGTCTTGTGCAGGTACAGGAGCTCGGAACTCTTGAAACGCCCATTGCCCTGACCAATACACTGAATGTCGGAAAAGTGGCGGATGCCATGATTTCATGGATGATACAGCAGACCCGAAAAGAAGGGGAAGATGTTTTTTCCATCAATCCGGTTGTCGGAGAATGTAATGATTCGAGAATCAATGAGATTTGTAACCGGGTAGTGGGGGAAAAAGAGCTGTATCATGCACTGGAGCAGGCGGATACAGACTTTGCGGAAGGTGATATCGGTGCCGGAACAGGAACTATCTGCTATGGGCTGAAAGGGGGAATCGGATCAGCATCCCGCACGCTGGTGCTTGACGGAAAAACATATACCATTGGTGTTCTGGTACAGTCAAATTTCGGGGCAACCAGAGATTTGAAAATCAGTGGAAAACCGGCAGGAGAGAAGATTCTGGAGCGGATCCGGAAGGAAGAATGTGGAAGCAGCGCCGAAGACCGGGGATCGATTATGACGGTTCTGGCAACAGATCTTCCGGTATCGGAGCGGCAGCTGTACCGGATTATCCGCCGCTGTGGAGTCGGAATCGCCAGAACAGGAGCCTATACCGGCCATGGAAGCGGTGAAATCATGATCGGATTTACAACAGCAAACCGCGTAGACACAAAGAGTACATGTGAGGTGGAAGCGTGTGCCCGGATAAAAGAAGAAAAAATCAACGAGGCATTTGAAGCAGCGGCAGAGGCTGTGGAGGAAGCGATCCTGAACTCTATGGTAACCGCAAAGGAAAAAAGAGGCCTGGACGGAGCCAGATACCGCAGCCTTGCAGAATTTCTGGAAATACCGGGATTTCTGAAATAAATTATTTTTCCAGAACCATACGCCCCAGCTCGGAAATTTCACATCCGCCTTTTGTCCGGTGCACGATGAGATAACCGGCGGAAGAAAGCTCTCCGAGTACGGTGCGCAGAGCCGCTTCGGATACAAAGGTTTCTCCGTCGGCCAGTCCGTTTTTGATTGCCAGGCGGCCTGCTTTCGGATGCGTCGATACGAAAGAAAGAACCTGATATTGAAGGTCGGTGAGGGAAACGTCAGCCATCTGGCGGGAGCGGAGGTACGTTGGCAGATCGGAAAGCTGCAGCTTATGGCTGCTGTACCGGGTAAACAGGCTGCAGGACAGATTGTACAGCTCATGAATATTTCCGGGGTACGCATATTCCTTCAGAAAGCGCAGAAGCCCTTCCGAAAAGATCCGGTCGCAGGTCATATCGGTGTTGTGGAAAAACTGAAGCAGAAAGTAATTGAGAAGATCGGGAATATCCTCCCTGCGTCTGCGGAGCGGGACTGTCTGAAGCTCTGAAGCACTTAAAAGGTGAAAAAGTTCCCGCAGGAAGGTTCCTTTTTCTACTTTTTTGTAAAGGTTATCATCCGCAATAGCAATGATCCGCACATCGAAACGGCGGGTTTCCGGTGCGGAAAAGAAGTTACCATGAACATTGGTAAGAACATTGACCAGCAGATCCTGAATGGAAAGCGGAAAACGGTCCACCTGGGAAAGAACGAGTGTGCCATGGTTGGTTTCGGCAAGAAGCCGGAGCAGGGAGGCTTCGGTCAGATCATTTCCCGGAGAATGAAGAACGGAAAACGGATAATGATGGCGGCGCGAAAAATTGTGGATCGCACGTGCGAGTGTCCTGCGCTGTGTACCGCTTTCTCCCTGGATCAGAATCGGAAAATCAAAAAGTGCAAGATGTCTGGCCTGCGCCATCAGATTCTGGACGGAATCTGCGTGGGACAGGGAAAGGGAAAAGGTACGGGAGGAAGCGAAAAAAGTGCTTTCTTCCGTTTTTTCGTCTTTCGGTACCGACATTTCCGTGGATCTGCTCTCGGGAAGAAACGCAAGAAAAACAGGCTCTGTATCCGGAAAAACCATAGAGAGAACGCTTAACGTGATCTGTGTTTTCTGATCCGAAAGGAGAATGGTCCAGTCACCGTTGCGGTCGAAAGCAGTGTCCGCGTAGGCAGGCGGAAGACATTCCGAAAAAGGCTGTCCTTCAAAGTTGGAGGAGGGAAGCGAGAAGGCATGTGCAAATTTAGCGTTCATGAACTGAATGCGGCCATCCGCACCAAACAGACAGATGCCAATGGGAAGAGAGAACAGGATAACCTGCATGAGCTGTTCGGTCTGTACATAATTTGTATAGTAGGTTTCTGAGGTCTTGACGGTGTGAAGAATCTGATTGACATAATTGCGCGATACACGGTTTACGGTCTGCAGAGGAATGTTGAAATATTCGCAGAGCTGTAAAATAGTGGAAATATCGATGATACGGTTGCCGATATCCAGCACATTGGGAATGCGGGAAGGAACGAGCTGCGGCTCGCCGGCGGTGATGGCAAACTGAATGTCAGACTCGGTATCCTTGCATCCGGGATAAAACGGAACAAAGTCATATTGTGTGATGCCGCATTCCTCAAGCTGGGAAATGATAGCGAGCGTGGAATATTTATCATCGTTTACCAGATAGACACGTTCGTGCGGCGGAATCTGAATGATTTTATCCAGGAACATATGGTTGAAAACGCGGTCGCAGGGGAGCTGCAAAATGGAGGAGTCAAGGGTAAGCGGAAAGGTTTCCATGGCGCGGACGCTTGGAAAAAGGACGCACTGGTATCCCCGGAAGAGAGAGGGGTCTGTGGCCTGCTCTCTCAAAAGGGTATTGAAGGTGAGATATTCACCGAGCACGGAGTGAAGATAAGACTGAAATTCGGAAAGCATTCGTTTCCGGGAAGAAATGATCAATACGTTGCCAAGCTTTTGTTTTCTGTTCATAAAGGGACCTCTTTTCCTGGTCAAGCGGGTATTCGCAATCCGCTTCGCTACTTGCTCATAACCGAATAACTGCTCCGCAGTTTATCAGAAGGAGCTTGCACTCCTCCTGATACAAGCAAGTCCCCACCCACTGCTTATTGCTTTTCGCAATGGAAGCAGGGGACTTACTTGATTCGGTTAAAAAGTGGTAATGGGTTAAAAATTAGGATAATTATATCATTTTTGACGAAAATAAACAACCTAAATGCAAAAAGACAAAAAAGAAAAGAAAAAATCAGGAAGAATGCTTTGACATAGTGACGCATTACATCTATAATACCGATTAAGCAAAGGGGCTGTAAAAAAAAAGTAAGGCATCTTTGCTCTTTTTTATATCATGGTTCTGTTATCTGTGAAAAAAAGGACAAAGAAAAACAGCAGCATTTGCAGAAAAGGAGGAGACAACAATGAAAAAAAGACATGTAATGCGTGCTCTGGTTGCAGCAGCAACGGCACTGGCATTGACAGCATGCGGATCGACAGGTTCTTCTGACGCAAGTAAGAGCACATCAACAGCATCTGCTGCATCGACCTCATCCGGTTCGGAAGCAGATACAGAGAATACCATCACGATTCCGGCAGGCGAGTCGGTATCCCAGGATTCTGATGTTACGGCAATGGTAGCTGTAGACTTTACCACTATGGATCCGATGGATACTTCCGATACACTTTCCGGTGGTGTACAGCGAATGATGATGGACGGTTTGTTTGGATTCGATGAGAATATGCAGATCATTCCGATGCTGGCAACCAGCTATGAAGCAAATGATGAAGCAACCGAGTATACGATTCATCTTCGTGAGGGCGTAAGCTTTACCGATGGAACTCCGTGGAATGCAGATGCCCTGATTGCAAACGTAAATAAATGGGCAGACAAGAGCCTTGGACTGAAACGTACTACATTCCTCTGCAATGTTCTGGATCATGCAGAGAAGATAGATGATTATACCGTTAAAATTTATTTATCACAGTCATTCGGTGCTTTCATCAGCAACCTGGCACATCCGGCTACGCTGATCATGAGCCCGAAACAGATTGAAGCAGGAGAAGATGCCTGTGCACAGGCACCGGTAGGAACCGGACAGTACAAATTTGTTGAGTGGGTTGCCGGTGACCATATGAAAGTAGAACTGAACAAAGACTGGTGGGGATATGACGCAGACGTCTGCGGCGGAACTGCTCTGGCAGATGCAGATGCAGGATTTAAGAGCATCACATTCAAACCGGTTGCAGAAAGTGCTACCCGTGTATCTGCAATTCAGGCAGGTGACGCACAGATTATGTGGTCTGTACCGACAGAAAGTGTTGACACCTTAAAAGGTGACAGCAACGTATCCGTTGGAATGGGCGACAGCATCGCCGTATGGTACTTCTTCATGAATACACAGAAAGCACCGTTCAACGATGTGAAGGTTCGTGAGGCAATGGCTTATGCAATCAACAAAGAGGCATATATCCAGGTCGTTATGAACGGTTACGGTTCTGTGGCAACTTCTATGGTAGGAGAAGAAGTACAGCACTACAAAGGAAATGATCCGTATTCCTACGATCCGGAAAAAGCAAAAGAGCTGTTAAAGGAAGCAGGATATCCGGATGGATTTACCACAACACTGATGTACAGCAACACGACAGCAAATCAGAAAAAAGCAGAGTTCTACAAACAGCAGCTTTCTGAGGTTGGTATTGATCTGGAATTGAACGGAATGGAAAATGCCGTTCTGAATGAAAAGGTTCAGGGAGCTGACTGCGCAGGAGCAGATGCCGAGGTTGACTGCTACTTAAGCGGATGGTCTACTTCCACCGGTGATGCTGACTGGGGACTTCGCCCGATGCTGGCAACCGAATCTGAACCGCCGATGAGCTACAACATCAGCTACTATGAGAATGAAAAAGTAGATCAGCTTCTCAAAGATGGTCTTGCAACAGCAGATGAAGACAAACGTGGTGAGATCTATGCAGAAGTACAGGATACTGTATGGAAGGATCTTCCGCTGCTCTGCATCGCAAGTGATAAAAACATCTGGGCAACCAGCAACAACATTACCGGAGTATATCTGTTAGGCGATGGAAGCATCGGCATGAGAAATGCCAGAATGGCAGCCGAATAACGGCAGACTGAAATAAGGATATGAAAAAGACCCCGGCGTCCTTCCATCAAAAGAGGGCGCCGGTTTCTTACAAACAGGAAAGCAGGCAGTGATCCGTGGGATTGTACCTGTAGGATAAGCATGAAAGTAGGAGATACAATATGCCAAAATATATACTGAAGCGTATTGTGGGTACGATCCCCACACTGATTATTGTTGTTACATTTGTATTTTTCTTTGTCCGCCTGATTCCGGGAGATCCGGCGAGACTCGTTGCAGGAGAGCAGGCAACACAGGATGACGTAGAGGCAGTAAGAGAAGAGCTTGGCCTCAATAAATCCATTCCGGCACAGTATGTTACCTACGTGACAGGACTTTTAAAAGGAAATCTCGGAACCTCCCTTCGAACAAAGCAGCCGGTTACAAAGGAAATTGCGGGAAGATTCGGAAATACCGTCCGTCTGGCATTTGTCACATTGCTGTGGAGCTCGGTTGTTGGTGTGCTCTTTGGTGTGTGGTCCGGAACACACCGGGGAAAATGGCAGGATTATACCGGAATGACGATTGCGGTCTCAGGTATTTCGCTCCCCTCGTTCTGGATCGGCTTTCTGCTGATTATGCTGTTTGCGGTAAAACTGCGAATTCTGCCGACAACAAGCGGAACAAGCCTGAAAAGTCTGATTATGCCGTCGATCACGCTCGGCGTCGGAATTGCAGCCGTGATCGCACGATTTACAAGATCCTCCATTATTGAGGTTTTAAAAGAAGATTACGTCAGAACAGCAAGAGCAAAAGGAATCAAAGAAAAGGTTGTGATCTGGAAGCATGTTTTCCGCAACTCCATGATCTCCGTCGTGACGGTTGTGGGTCTGCAGTTCGGCTTTCTGCTGGGAGGTTCTGTTGTCACAGAAACGGTATTTGCCTATCCTGGCCTTGGCTCCCTTCTGATTGAATCGGTCAATTACAGAGATTATCCGGCAATCCAGTCCCTGATTCTGATCTTTTCGCTGCAGTTTATCGTCATCAACCTGATTGTCGATATCCTCTATGCGGTTCTGAATCCGGAAATTAAACTTCAGTAGGAGATGAGTGGAATGAAAGAAAAGAAAAAAGTACAGACCGAGAACCAGGAGAGAATTAAAACTCCGTTTTCTGAGATGGTTCGAAAATTTAAAAAACAGAAAAATGCAGTAGTTGCGCTTTGTTTTATCATTTTTCTCATTTTCCTTGCGTTTTTCGGAAGCAAAATTGTGCCGTACGGAATCAATGAGTATGATTACAATGCGATTCTGCAGGGACCAAGTATGAAGCACCTGTTTGGAACGGATGAGTTTGGACGGGATCTGTTTTCCCGTATCGTCTGTGGAACCCGGATTTCACTTGCAGTCGGATTCGGCGCTGTTACGGTCGGTGCAGTCTGTGGTACCATTCTCGGACTTCTGGCCGGATATTACGGCGGATGGATTGATTCTATTATTATGAGAATCTGCGATGTCCTGTTCGCTTTTCCGGGACTGATTCTTGCAATCGCCATCGTGGCAATCCTCGGAAGCGGCATGACAAACGTTGTGATTGCGGTCGCTGTCTTTTCTACACCGACCTTTGCGCGGCTTGTCCGAAGTAAAACGCTGAGCCTGAAAAATTCCGTCTTTGTCCTGGCGGCACGGAACATCGGTGTTTCCGATGCAAGAATTCTGTTTCACCATATTCTGCCGGGAGCCATTCCGGACATCATTGTACAGTATTCCATGTCATTTGGATCTTCCATTCTGACAGCATCGAGCCTTTCCTTCCTGGGAATGGGCGCACAGCCGCCGACACCGGAATGGGGACTGCTTCTTTCCAACGGAAGAAACTATATGGCAAGTGCAATGTATGTGACGATTTTCCCGGGTCTTGCGATTTTCCTTACCGTACTGAGCTTTAACCTGTTAGGCGACGGACTTCGCGATGCACTCGATCCGAAACTTTCCGATTGATAAGGAGGAGCAGAAGTGGCTACTGATAACGTACTTGAGATAAAAAATTTACATACGTATTTCTATACCGATGGCGGCGTGATCAAAGCAGTAGACGGTGTCGATGTGGAGCTTCGACGCGGCGCAACGCTTGGTATCGTAGGCGAGTCGGGAAGTGGAAAGAGCGTGACATCCCTCTCTGTGATGGGATTACTGACCGGAACGAAAGGAAAAATTGCTGACGGCGAAATCCTGCTGGATGGCGATGACATTGTAAAGCTGACGAAGGAACAGCAGAGAAAGCTGCGCGGAAGCAAGATTTCCATGATTTTCCAGGAACCGATGACCAGTCTGAACCCGGTCATGAAGATTGGAGACCAGGTGGCAGAATGCGTTCTGCAGCACGAAAAAATATCAAAAAAAGAGGCACTGAAAAAGGCAGAGGACATGCTCCGGAAAACGGGTGTTCCGCGTGTGGAGCATATGATGAAGGAGTATCCGTTCCAGCTTTCCGGCGGACAGAGACAGAGGGTCATGATTGCCATGGCGCTTGTATGCAAGCCGGAAATCCTGATTGCGGATGAGCCGACGACCGCACTGGATGTAACGATTCAGGCACAGATACTGGATCTGATGAATCAGCTGAAAAAAGAGACGGGTACATCCATCCTGTTTATTACACATGATCTTGGCGTTGTTGCAGAGGTCTGCGATGATGTTGCCGTTATGTACTGCGGCCGCGTGGTAGAGCGCGGAGATGTAAAAACAATTTTTGCCAATCCGTCCCACCCGTATACGAAGGGACTGCTGGGATCGATTCCGAGACTGGGAGACGCCGGAAAAGAACTGAAGTCGATTCCGGGTAACGTTCCAAACCCGAAATATATGCCGAAAGGCTGCAAATTTGAGCCGCGATGTCCATACGCTTCGGAAAAATGCCGCGAGGAAGAACCGGGATTTTTCCAGATCGAGGAAGGCCATATCAGCAGATGCTGGCTCTGCGAAAGCGGACAGCTCAAAACAGATCACGTAGAGAAGGCAGGTGACTAGGATGTCGGATACATTACTTAGAGTAGAGGATTTGAAAATTTATTATCCGGTTGCCGGAAGCGGATTTGGGAAAAAGGAATTCGTCAAAGCGGTAGACGGAGTTACCTTTGAGGTGAAAAAAGGCGAGGTATTCGGAATTGTAGGCGAGTCCGGCTGCGGAAAATCCACACTGGGAAGAGGGGTCTGCAAACTGGAAAATCTGACATCGGGCCATGTGTATCTGGATGGAGAAGATATTACAGAGTACAATGACCGGAGAATGCGTTCCATCCGGAAAAAAGTACAGATGGTTTTTCAGGACCCGTATGCGTCCCTGAATCCACGAATGTCCGTTTTTGATATCATTGCAGAGCCGCTGCTGGTGCATCATCTGTATCAGGATAAAGCGGATCTGGAAAAGAAAGTGCTGGATCTTTTGCACCGGGTAGGACTGGATGACTACCATGCAAACCGTTATCCACATGAATTTTCCGGCGGTCAGCGTCAGAGAATCGGAATTGCCCGTGCACTTGCGGTAGAACCGTCTCTGATCATCGCAGACGAACCGGTTTCGGCACTGGATGTGTCTATTCAGGCGCAGGTTCTGAATCTTTTAAATGAACTGAAGCATGACCTGGATCTGACCTATATTTTTGTTGCACATGACCTGAGCGTTGTGGAATACATCAGTGACCGTGTCGGTGTTATGTATCTCGGCAATTTCGTGGAGGTCGGAGAAAAAGAGAAAATTTACAGCAATCCGATGCATCCGTATACGCAGGCACTGCTTTCCGCAGTTCCGGTTCCGGATCCGACGGCAAAAAGAGAAAGAATTCTGCTTGAGGGAAGCATCCCATCCGCCCACAAGCCGCCGACAGGCTGCAAATTCCATACCAGATGTCCAAAATGCATGGAATGCTGCAAAACACAGGCACCGGAGCGATATGAAGTGGATGACGGACATTACGTATATTGTCATCTTTATGATAAAGAAAGAAGGGAACAGCAGAAATGAAGCTTTTTATCAGTGCAGATATCGAGGGCTGTGCCGGAGTGGCACTGACCGATGAAACACATAAGAAGGAAAGCGTATACCAGAGATTTGCAGAGGAGATGACCGAAGAGGTCGTTGCGGCATGCGAAGCAGCACATGAAGCGGGCGCGGATGAGATTGTCGTAAAGGACGGTCACGGAGATGCATCCAACATTGACCCGCTGAAAATGCCGGAGTATGTCACCCTGATCCGGGGAAAGAGTGGTCATCCGTATAATATGATGTATGGTATCGACGACAGCTATGACGGCGTACTGTATCTTGGATACCATGCACCGGCAGGAGATCCCAATTTTTCGATCAGCCACACATCGACAGGAAACAGCCTGTATATTCATCTGAATGGAAAAGTGATGAGTGAGTGCATGCTGAACAGCTATACAGCAGCATCACATCACGTACCGGTGCTGTTCCTTTCCGGAGATGAAGAGATCTGCCGTCAGGCCAAAGAACTGATTCCGGGCATTACGACAGTGGAAACGAAGCATGGTGTCGGTGCGGCAACGTGGTGCAAAGCGAAAGGAAAAGTGATATCCGAAATCCGGGAAGGGGTAAAAAAGGCAGTTGCCGGACAGAAAAAAGAGTGTCAGGTGGCTCTTCCGGAGCACTTTACATATGAGGTAACCTATAAAGACTGGAAAAAAGCGTACACGATGTCGTTTTATCCGGGAATGCAGAAGGTAGATACCTTCACAAATAAGCTGGAGACAGATCGCTGGATGGATATTGTCACAGCACATTGCTTTGTTGTATATTAAGAATATAAATCTGACAGAAACCCAAAGAAAAGAGGATAAAACAATGGATATAGAAATGTTTGGTAAGCTTTCCGATGCATTTGGACCAAGTGGATTCGAGGAGGATGTCATCCGTACCATAGCAGATTACTGCAAAGAATTTGATGTAGAAAATGACGCAATGAATAACCTGTATGTGCGGATGCCGGGAACAAAGCAGGATTCCCGTCCGGTCATCCAGCTGGATGCCCATCTGGACGCATGCGGTTTCATGGTACAGAATATCCAGGACAACGGATGCCTTGGCATTATCATGCTTGGCGGCTTTCATCTGACCAGCCTTCCGGCACATGCGGTATGGATCCGCACCAGATCCGGAAAAATGGTACATGGTATTATCTGCGCAAAACCGGTTCATTTCATGACAACAGCGGAACGCAGCAGTCAGACTCTGGAAATTGAAAAAATGTATGTGGATGTCGGAGCAACAAGCCGCGAGGAGGTTGAAAACGTTTTCGGAATCCATATCGGTGATCCGATGATGCCGGATGTAACCTTTGAATACGATGCAGAGCATGAAATCTGCTTCGGAAAAGCATTTGACAACCGGGCCGGCTGCGCATGCATCGTAGATACGATGAAACAGCTGGAAAAGGAGCAGGCTTCTCTTGCGGTTAATGTTGTCGGCGCCTTTGCAGCACAGGAGGAGGTCGGAACCCGCGGTGCTGTGGTAACAAGTCAGATTGTAAAACCGGACCTTGCCATTGTATTTGAGGGATCTCCTTCCGATGACTTTTTCATCAGCGCAGGACAGGCACAGGGCTGCATGAAGAAGGGTGTTCAGATTCGTATCCTGGACAACAGCTATATTTCCAATACGCAGTTTATTTCACTGGCCGAGGAAGTAGCAGAAAAATGCGGAATTAAATACCAGGAGAGCGTAAGAAGAGGCGGAAGCACAAACGCAGCAAAAATCAGCGTGACAGGAAAAGCAGTTCCGTGTCTGGTGCTTGGTGTTCCATCCCGCTATGCGCACAGCCATTACAATTTCTGCGCAAAAGAAGACCTGGAGGCAGCAAGCGCAATGGCAGCCAATGTCATTCGTGCTTTAGATGAGGAAAAGATCCGTCATATCTGCCATCAGGATGTACTGTAAAATATTCGATAACGAAAGAAAAAGCATGCCGGAAGCGGGTTCACAGGAAAGGTGAAGCCGTTTTCGGCATATCTGGTAAAAAAGGAGAGTTTACAAGTGAGAAAACCGATCATTGGAATCTTGGGAAATACGTATAAAACACAGCCGGGACTTTTTTCAAGTGCGGAGAGAATGTATGTCAACAGCGATTATATCGAATCAGTTCTGAACAACGGCGGAATTCCGATGGCAATTCCGGCAGTTGCCATGAAAGCGGATCCGGAAGGCATACTTGCTGTGTGCGACGGAATTCTGGTTCCCGGCGGAGAGGACTTAAATCCGTGGTATTATGGAGAAGAGCCAAAACCGCAGATCCAGACCATTCGCCCGGAGATCGACGAGGCATGGTTCGCACTTGGACGGGCAGCAAAAGAGATGGGAATGCCCATGCTTGGCATCTGCAAGGGAATTCAGTTTTTAAATGTCCTGTGCGGCGGTGATCTGTACCAGGATATCTATACACAGAAGGAAACCACAATTCTGCATCTGCAGTCCCTGGAGCGGTCTTATCTGCATCACCATGTGGAAATTAAAGAGGGAACCCATCTGGCAGAAATCCTCGGGGCGGGAACCCATGCGGTAAACTCCATGCATCATCAGGCAGTGCGTACGCCGGGAGAGGACATCGTGGTTTCAGCAACGGCGCCGGATGGAACCATCGAGGCGATAGAAAGCCGCAACGGACAGATTGTGGCCGTACAGTGGCATCCGGAAGGGCTGATCCACTCAGCGCCGGAGATGAACCGCCTTTTTGCGGATCTGGTAGAAAGAAGCAGCAGATACAGAGAGAAAAGGTAACGATTTGGAGCTATGTAAAAGGAAAGAAAAACCGGGATGGGACTTTTGAACCGTTACGAAAAAATAAGAATGGATAAAGATGCGATTCCAAAAGCAGAGAGCAGGAATCGTTCGGGAGGCAAAAAAAGAATGAACAGAACAATAAGAGTATCGGCGGCAGGTGATATTCTGATTATGAAACGGCTTCTGCCGGGATATCAGGATGTTTTGCCGATTCGCGAATTTCTGATGCAGGGAGAGGTTCGGATGGCGAATCTGGAAACGACGATATCGGACGGCAGCTGTTACGCATCGGCGTATTCCGGCGGAACATGGCTGACGGCAGATGCGAAGTGTCTGGAAGA
Source organism: Blautia sp. AM29-29 (assembly GCF_003480555.1). Taxonomy (NCBI): domain Bacteria; kingdom Bacillati; phylum Bacillota; class Clostridia; order Lachnospirales; family Lachnospiraceae; genus Blautia; species Blautia sp. AM29-29. Next base: position 57,844 of record NZ_QUJD01000004.1, on the reverse strand, counting down.
TACCCTGCGTTACGGTTTTAATTTTCTTGGGATTTCGAATAATCATACGATGGATTATTCCTATGAAGGACTTGCATCTACGATCAGCGAACTGAAAAAAAAGGATGTGGCATATGCCGGAGCAGGCAAAAATCTTTACGAAGCATCGCGTCCTGCCATTCTGGACACAACAGCGGGACAGATTGCGGTGATTGATATCTGTTCTACGTTTGAGAATGCAGCCAGGGCGGGAAGCCAGACGGAACGGCAGCCTGGCAGGCCGGGCTTAAATCCGTTGCGCTTTTCGGAAAAATATACCATTACGGAGAAACATGCGCAGGATCTTGCAAAGATTGCAGAGGTGACCGGAATCAACGGACTGCGGGATCTGCACCGGCAGGAGGGATTTATAGCTCCGCTTTCCGAGGGTGTCATGGAATTTGGCGGGAAAATGTTTGAAATCAGCAAGGACGGAACAGAGGGAAGAAGCTCCAGCCCGAATCCGATCGATGTGAAACGCACCGTCGATGCAATCCGGGAAGCGAAGATGACATGTGAGGCAGTCCTGGTTATGGTACATTCCCATGAAATCCGTAAGGACAATGACGAGGAAGCGGATTATTTTCTGGAGGAATTTGCACACGCCTGTATCGATGCGGGCGCCAGCGCGGTGATCGGGGGCGGAACGCATCAGCTGAAGGGAATCGAACTGTATCATGACTGTCCGATTTTCTACTGCCTCGGAAATTTTATTTTTGAAAATCAGTATGTACGCCTTCTGCCTGCGGACTACATGGAAAAATATGGTCTGAATATTCACACGGCAGCATCCATCGGAATCGCCAGGCGGCAGGAGCAGTCCTCACATTCCCTCTACGAAATTCCGGAGGTCTATCGGAGTGTGCTGCCGTATTTCGAGATCTGTCAGGGGAAATGCACACATCTGGAGCTTCTGCCGGTCGAGCTTGGTATGGACAGGGAAAACGCAGAAAAAAATATTCCGTACGTAGCAGACGAAAAAACAGCAGAAAAAATTGCAGAATATCTCACCCGCGTGAGCAAGAGATATGGAACAGAATGGGAATACAAAGAAGGAAGGATTGTACTTCATGCGTAAAAAATGGGAAATAGAAGAAGAATACCGAAACTTTTGCCGGAACAACAAAGAACTTGCGCTGCAGACGCTGCGGGAGCTGACACTGACCCCGACGGAAACGGGAAAAGAAGATCAGAGAATCGCATATTGCATGGAATGGATGAAACAGCAGGGCATGGAGTCGGTTCATACGGATGAGCTTGGAAATGTAATCTGGGAGTATCGGCCGGAACAGGAAAAGAAGGTTCTGTATACGGCGCATCTGGACACCGTGTTTTCGCTGGAGGAGCCGCTGGAGATCAAAGAAGACGGAATGATCTGGCGTTGTCCCGGCATCACAGACGATACCGTGAATGTTGTGATGCTTCTGATGGCGGCAAAATACGTTCATGAGACAGAGCCGGAGCTTCCATGCGGTCTGATTTTTGCAGCGGATCTTGGAGAAGAAGGGCTTGGCAATCTGTGCGGAGTTCGCGCGCTTGTTGACCATTATGAAAAAAATCTGTGCGGAATGGCAGCCTTTGATCTGTATCGGGATAAAATGTATCCCATCTGCATCGGGTCTGTCCGGTATCGGATTTCGGCAAAAACAAAGGGCGGTCATTCCTTCCTGAATTTCGGAAGAAAAAATGCTATTGCAGAGCTTGCGGGCCTGATCGGAGAGCTTTACCGTTTTCAGACGGATGCAGCATCTCATACAACATACAATGTGGGAAAAATAGAGGGAGGAACCTCTGTTAATACGATTGCGCAGGATGCCTCCATGCTGTTTGAATTCCGTTCGGAGGATTACAGGAGCCTGGAAGCCTGCGAAACATATCTGGAGGAGACCATAGCAGCACGCCAGAGTGAGGAGGTACAGTATTCCTGCAAGCTCGTCGGAAAGCGGCCGTGCGCAAGAGAAACCGATCCTGTCCAGATGGCACGTATGACGCGGTGCGCACAGAAAACGCTGAAGGCAGCCGATGGGGAAGAACCGGTATGCTCTGAAGCATCCACAGACTGTAATATCCCATTGTCGCGGCATATTCCTGCTATCTGCGTCGGTTTCTGCCGGGGCGGGGGAGCGCATACCAGAGAAGAATGGCTCGATGCCGCCAGTGTAGAAGATGGCATGTGTGCAGCCGCAGCACTCGTATGCCGGCTTCCGTGGATGTGCTGCGAGAGCAGAGTCGTTGTAAGGGACGGGATAGAGGATCGAAAAGAGAAAGAGGAAATCCGGCGGCTGCTGGAGCTGTGCGATCAGGATTTCGTTCCGCCGCTTTCCCACCGCAACAGTACATCCCAGACGAACTGGGCCGAGACAGAAGAAAAGACGGATGGAATTGCAGAATATCTGGAAAATATCTGCAGTCAGCATGTGGTGCTGTGGAAGGAAGAGGGAGTCGTGCGGGCCTTTATGACCTGGAAGGATCATTTTAACTGTGAAAATCTGGAAGCATATCCGGATTCCTGCTATCTGACCACCCTCTGCGTCTGGCCGGATTACCGCGGACAGGGAATTTCGGAGGTAATGTATGCAGAAGCAGAAAAGGACATCGCGGCAAAATTTCCGGGAAGCCGGATTACTCTCCGTACCTGGTCCACGAACGGGGCCCAGGAGCATATCCTGGACAAGCTGGGATATAGTCTTGTCAGGCGGCTGAAGGATGACAGGGGAGAAGGAATTGATACGGTTTATTTTGTAAAAAAGGAAGAAAACGACAGATAATATGGTGCTTGCAAATCGCAGTTGAAAGTGTCATAATCGGAAGCATAAGACAGCAAAAGGAGGGCTATAGCTATGCCTTGTACAACTATTTTAGTTGGAAAGAAAGCATCATATGACGGTTCCACCATGATCGCGCGAAACGACGATTCCGGTGCAGGCCATTATACATCGAAAAAATTTGTAGTGATTCACCCGGAGGAGCAGCCGAGAACATATAAAACCGAGATTTCACATCTGACCATTGAGCTTCCGGACAATCCGATGCGGTACACTGCAGTGCCAAACGCAGAAAAAGGCGAGGGGGTCTGGGCGGCAAGCGGCGTGAATGCAGCGCAGGTCGGTATGACTGCGACCGAGACAATCACATCGAATCCGCGTGTGCTGGGTGCTGATCCGCTTGTCGTTTATCAGCCGGCGGAAGACGGAAAAGAAGAGGTTCCGGGCGGAATCGGCGAGGAGGATCTCGTTTATATTGTTCTTCCTTATATTAAAAGCGCCAGAGAAGGTGTCAAAAGACTGGGCAGCCTGCTGGAGCAGTACGGTACATACGAGATGAACGGCATTGCATTTCAGGACCACGATGAGATCTGGTGGCTGGAGACGATCGGCGGCCATCACTGGATGGCAGTGAAAGTGCCGGATGACCATTATGTGGCCATGCCGAACCAGCTTGGCATCGACCATTTTGATCTGGAGGATGCGCTCGGCGAACAGAAGGAATATATGTGCTCAGCAGACTTGAAAGAATTTATTGAAACATATCATCTGGATCTTTCTATGGATGGAAATTTTAATCCGCGCGATGCTTTCGGAAGCCACGATGATTCCGATCACGTTTACAATACACCGCGTGCCTGGTTCATGGAGCGCTATCTGAACCCGCACACGAAAAAATGGGACGGACCGGATGCCGATTACACACCGGTATCCGACGATATTCCGTGGATGATGGTTCCGGAGAAGAAGATCACCGTAGAGGATGTGAAATACGTACTGTCCTCCCACTATCAGGGAACACCGTACGACCCGTATGCCGCATACGGCGATAAATCGTGGAAAGGGGCATACCGCTCCATCGGTGTCAACCGGACCGATTTCCTTTCTGCCATCCAGATGCGCCCGGATCACAAAGGAGACAACGGCATTCTGCAGTGGATTGCATTTGCGTCAAATGCATTCAATGTGCTGGTTCCGTTCTACACCGATGTGACGACAACACCGGAGTATCTTTCCAACACAACGGGAGAGGTTTCCACAGATAACTTCTACTGGGCAAGCCGCATGGTGGCAGCAATGGCAGATGCATCCTATAAGTCTTCTATCTTCCACATTGAGCGGTATCAGGAAAAGGTGATGGCAAAAGGCCATGCACTGATCCATCAGTACGATGCGTTGCTTGCAGGGGAGACAGACGAAACAAAACAGACACAATTGAGAGAAGAAGCAAACAACAAAATCGCTGAAATGCTGAAAAAAGAGACGGGTGCAACACTGCACAAGGTACTCTTTGAACTCAGCAACCAGATGAAAAACGCGTATTCCAGATCGGATGCGTAAGGCTTTTTTAAGGGAAAGAATAGGAGAATGGTTCTGCGCGCAGGAAAAATTGCGCGCAGAACCATTTCCTGTCCGGAACCGCCTCGAACAAACAGGGTGTTACAGTTCGCCGGAAACCAGTGAACGATACGATCCTGATAAAAAATCTCAGCGTACTTTGGTGAATTTTGTTGACAACAGGCAGTTCCTGTGCTACAATAAACCAGCGACATGGAAGAAGGTCTTTTTTTTATGCCTGAAATTGCTGAAGTACGAGCAGCAAAAACAGGGCAGAAATGAAGAGACCGCCGCTGATCCGCAAGGATCACAAGCGATAACGCAAATACACAGTGGAGGTGGAAGTCGTGCGCGTAAAAATCACATTGGCATGTACTGAATGCAAACAGCGTAATTACAACATGACAAAAGAGAAAAAGAACCATCCTGAGAGAATGGAGACAAAGAAGTACTGCAGATTCTGCAAAAAGCACACAATGCACAAAGAAACCAAATAATCTTTGGTAAGAGGTGATCAAATGGCAGAAACTGAAAAAAAGGCATCCAAAAAGAGCTGGTTCAAGGGCTTGAAAGCAGAGTTCAGAAAAATCATCTGGGTTGACAACAAAACGCTGGGCAAGCAGACCGTTGCAGTCGTAGCGATCTCTGCAGTAACCTGCGGGTTAATCACCCTGGTTGACAGCGCTGTAATCGAGTTCGTCAATTTATTGATCAAATAAGGATAAAGGTGTCAGAATGTCAGAAGTAAACTGGTATGTAGTCCACACCTATTCGGGCTATGAAAACAAAGTAAAAGCCAATATTGAGAAAACAATTGAGAACCGTCATCTTGAGGATCAGATTTTGGAAGTACGTGTTCCTATGGAAGAAGTTGTTGAAGTCAAGAACGGAACCAAGAAACAGGTACTCCGGAAATTGTTTCCGGGCTACGTTCTGATCAACATGATCATGAACGACGATACCTGGTATGTTGTCCGCAATACCAGAGGTGTTACGGGCTTCGTCGGACCGGGATCCAAGCCGGTACCGCTTACGGATGAGGAAATGGTGAACCTTGGAATCACCGGTGGTGAGGAAAAGGTTGAGCTTGACCTTGAAGTCGGCGATGCAGTCGTTGTAACAGGCGGCGCATGGAAGGATACAACCGGACTGATTCAGAGTATCAACGATACAAAACAGATGGTTACCATCAATGTTGAGCTGTTCGGCCGCGAAACGCCGGTAGAAATAAGTTTCGCAGAAGTCAAGAAGATGTAAGAAATGCCCCAGGGGCGTTTCGTGGGAGGGAAATTCCCGCAATTACCACATTTATTTAGGAGGTGCCGTAAAATGGCAAAGAAAGTTACAGGATATATCAAATTACAGATTCCTGCTGGTAAAGCAACACCAGCACCACCGGTTGGACCTGCACTTGGACAGCACGGAGTAAACATCGTACAGTTTACCAAAGAGTTCAACGCAAGAACAGCAGATAAGGGAGACCTGATCATCCCTGTAGTTATCACTGTATATGCAGACAGAAGTTTCAGCTTCATAACCAAAACTCCTCCGGCAGCAGTTCTGCTTAAGAAAGCCTGCAACCTGAAATCTGGTTCCGGCGTTCCGAACAAAACGAAAGTTGCTACTATCTCTAAAGACAAAGTTCGTGAGATCGCAGAGATGAAGATGCCAGACCTGAATGCAGCAACTGTTGAGGCAGCTATGAGCATGATCGCAGGTACCGCAAGAAGTATGGGTATCGTTGTAGAGGACTAATTTAGAAGAAGAGTTTACATCTTCTCGTATTGACGTGGGAGGGAGATTCCCGCAACTACCACCAGGAGGTTATTAGACAATGAAACATGGTAAGAAATATTTAGAGGCTGCAAAAGCAGTTGATCGTAGCATTCAGTACGATCCGGCAGATGCTATTTCCACAGTTAAGAAATTAGCTACTGCTAAATTTGACGAGACAATCGAAGTTCACATCAAAACTGGTTGTGACGGACGTCACGCAGACCAGCAGATCCGTGGAGCAGTTGTTCTGCCGCACGGTACCGGAAAACAGGTTCGTGTACTTGTTTTCGCTAAAGGCGCAAAAGCTGATGAGGCTGTTGCAGCAGGTGCAGAGTTCGTTGGAGCTGAGGAGCTGATCCCGAGAATCCAGAACGATGGCTGGTTTGATTATGATGTTGTTGTTGCTACACCGGATATGATGGGTGTTGTTGGTCGTCTGGGCCGTGTACTTGGACCGAAAGGTTTAATGCCAAACCCGAAGGCTGGTACCGTAACTATGGATGTTACCAAAGCCGTTAAAGAGATCAAAGCAGGTAAGATTGAGTATCGTCTTGACAAAACAAACATTATCCACGTGCCAATCGGAAAAGCTTCTTTTACTGAGGAGCAGTTAAGCGACAACTTCCAGACGCTGATCGGTGCAATCAACAAAGCAAAACCGGCTACTCTGAAGGGACAGTACCTGAAGAGCGTTACTCTGGCTCCTACTATGGGACCTGGAGTTAAGGTTAATACTTTGAAGCTTGCATAATAAATGAAGGAATGAGAACCCCCGGGGCTGTAATGGCTCTGGGGGTTCTTTGCGTTGAAAAACGGACGCAGGGGAAAGGCGAATTCCGATTCCTTAAGAAAGAGCTTTATTTCAATGGGAAATAATTGAAAAAGATCAAAATAGTGTTAGAACATGAAAATTAAGATCAAGTATTCTGCCGGAAATGTTAGTATAATGCTAAGCAGAAAGTAAACGAAAAGAGCAGAGCCCATGCATGCGTTTGGAACGGCGGGTTCTGGAAAGGGAGGTTTTTATGCAGTATTTTGAGAAACAGGGAAATGCGCTGATTTTCCGGCAGGATGGGGAGACGGTCCGGGTGGAGCCGTGGCAGAAGGACAGTCTTCGGGTGAGAGGTACGCTTCTTTCGGAGATAGAAGAGGGAAGCATTGCACTGCTTGATCCGGAACCGGTGGAAGCGGAAATTGAGCTGGTGGACGAGCTGAAAGCGACGATCAAAAACGGTAAAATCCAGGCGGTTCTCGAGCTTCAGCCGTGGGGACAGAAGTTGCGGATTACGTTCTTGAATCAGAAGGGTGAGGTGCTGCTCTCCGAGATCGCAAACGGCGGAGCGCTCTGCCTGCGCGCACACGATTACCGTGCATTAAAGGGCGGCGCTTATCAGCTGAAAGTATCCTTCGATTCCAACCCGGATGAGAAGATTTATGGTATGGGACAGTATCAGCAGGAGAGAATGAACCTGAAGGGATGCAACCTGGAACTGGCGCACCGTAATTCGCAGGCGAGCATTCCGTTTTATGTATCGAGCCTAGGCTACGGCTTCCTGTGGCACAATGCAGCGGTCGGTGAGGTTCATTTCGGAACGAACACAACGGAATGGCTGGCACGCACCACAAAGCAGCTCGACTACTGGGTAACTGCAGGCGATACCCCGGCGGAAATTGAAGAGCACTTTGCAGATGCCATTGGCAAAGTTCCGATGATGCCGGAGTACGGCCTTGGCTTCTGGCAGTGCAAACTGCGCTACTATAATCAGGAGCAGGTACTGAATGTGGCACGCGAGTACAAAAAACGCGGCATTCCGCTGGATGTCTTTGTCATCGACTACTATCACTGGCCAAGATGCGGTGATTATCGTTTTGATGAAGAATATTTCCCGGATCCGAAAGCAATGATCGACGAGCTGCATGAGATGGGCATCGAGACGATGGTTTCCATCTGGCCGCAGATCGACTGGAGAAGCGAGAATTACGAAGAAATGAAACAGCAGGGACTCCTCGTGAAGAGCAATGCAGGTGTTGATGTACAGATGCTGTTCCATGGAAATAATGTCTTCCTGGATGCAACAAATCCGAGAACAAGAAAGTATGTATGGGAGAAAGTAAAGAAAAATTATGCAGATCTCGGCATCCGCACCTTCTGGCTCGATGAGGCTGAACCGGAGTTTTCAACCTATGAGTACGAGTGCTACCGCTACGCCGCAGGCCCGGTGGAAGAGATCGGAAATATTTATCCAAGAGAGTATTCCCGTATGTTCTACGAGGGCCAGAAAGAGAGCGGCCAGGAGGATATCGTCAACCTCGTCCGCTGCGCATGGCTCGGAAGCCAGAAATACGGAGCCCTTGTGTGGTCCGGCGATATTTTCTCAACTTACGAGGACTTCCGCAAACAGATCTGCGCAGGCCTTCATATGGGACTTTGCGGCATTCCGTGGTGGACAACCGATATCGGCGGATTCCACGGCGGTGTGACCGAAGATCCGGACTTCCAGGAGCTGCTTGTGCGTTGGTTCCAGTTTGGTACCTTCTGCCCGGTTATGCGTATTCACGGAAACCGGGGACCGAGAGAAGAAATCATCAACAAGGCTGGCGAAGTGCGTGAGGGAACCGGAGCTGACAACGAGGTATGGAGCTTCGGAGAGAAAAATTATGAAATCCTGACAAAATTCATTGGTGTCCGCGAAAAAATGCGCGATTACACGAGAAGCCTGATGGCAGAAGCACACGAAAAAGGAACACCGGTCATGAGAACGATGTTCTATGAGTTCCCGGAGGATGCAGCATGCTGGGACATCTCCGATGCTTACATGTTCGGCTCCGACATCCTTGTAGCACCGATTGTCCGGGCAAAAGCAACGAGCCGTACCGTTTATCTGCCGGCCGGTGCGTCCTGGACGCTGGCAAATACCGGTGATGTTTATGAGGGCGGAAAAGCCTACGAAATCGAGGCGCCGATCGAAACACTGCCGATCTTCCTGCGCGACGGAAAACAGGGATATCTGGTGGGAGAGATCTGATAAATCACAGAGCAGTTGTTTGGTTATGGGCAGGCAGCCAATGCGGATTGCAGATAGCTGCATGAAAAAAGAAAAGGAAAAGGGAAAAGCATTCCAGAAGATCGATAAGATCCAAAGGAATGCTTTTCCGATGTTATAAATCAATCACGGATCCGAAAAGGGGATTTTAGCCTTGTTCCGCATATGGGCAGGCGGACAGAAAAACTTACGGAAGCGGATGGCCTGCCGCCAGATACAGCTCATACCATTCTTCCCGCGTCAGCGTAATAGCACATGCCGCGATAATCTCTTTCAGGCGGTTTTCGCTTGCCGTACCTGTGACAAGCTGCATATTTGCCGGGTGGCGCAGAATCCACGCTGCCGCAATCGTGGTATCACTGACGCTGTATTTTTCGGCCAGTGCACGGATTTTCCGGTTCAGTTCCGGGTACTCGTCGCTTCCAAGAAAACATCCTTTCCATGATGGCATCTGGAACGGAGACCATGCCTGCAGGGTAATATCGTGCAGACGGCAGTAATCGAGCAGACTGCCATCGTGGTCAACCGAACCCGGTGTTTCCATGTTCACTTCCATGCCATTTGCAACAAGGTTGGAAACCGGAATGCTGAACTGTACCTGATTGGCAACGAGTGGCTGGCGGACATATTTCTGCAGCAGTGCAATCTGCATCGGCTTGTGGTTGGAAACACCGAAATGGCGGACCTTTCCGCTCTCAAACAGAACATCAAAGGCGGCAGCTACATCTTCTGGTTCTACGAGCGCATCCGGCCGGTGGAGCAGCAAAAGATCGAGGTAATCCGTCTGCAGACGTTTTAAAATACCATCGACGGATTCCAGGATGTGGTCTTTCGACAGATCATAGAAGCCCTGGCGGATGCCGCATTTGGACTGGAGAAAAATATCCTCCCGTTTCAGGGACGGATCACCGGAAAATGCCTCACCGAACACAGTCTCGCTCATGCCGCCGCCGTAGATATCCGCGTGATCAAAGAAATATGCGCCCTGCTCCAGCGCGGAGTGGATAAAATGATTCATCTCGTCCTTCGATTTTTCGGAAAGCCGCATGCATCCGACTGCAATGGAAGGAACTTTTCGCAGGTGATTGCCTAAAATTGTTTCTTTCATAGTAGAATTTTCTCCTTTGCAATGCTTCTGTATTCGCAGAGGTTTTCGTAAAGCAGGCGTGGAAGGACTCTGGAAGTACAGAAAGAATAGTAATTACGTTGCTTCTAATATATCATTTAAGTGCACTTGAAAGTCAATGGTTTTTGAAGGAAAGAGAATAAAAAAATCGCCGGAATCGATCAGGATTCGACCAGAACACAGAAAATCCGTATTTTGTTAACAAAATCGGAACAAAATCGACAACAAAGTTTACTTGCATTTTCGGAAAAATGATGTAAGATAGGGGTATTCGAAAAAAAGATCCGACAGGATCTGTGAAGTGGTATTGAATCAGATAATGGAGGTTTTGCGATGGATGCAAAAATAATAGCCGGAATCCTGGCCGCGGGAGGCGCAGCCTTAGCTGTCGGCGGCATATATAGCATGAATAAGAAAACAGGTTATTTTAAAAAGGGAAATTCCGTCCGATACGATGTTTCCCGTATTCCGTTTAAAAAAACAAGTCCGTTAAAAGGAAAAACAGTTGTATTTTTGGGATCCTCCGTGACGAAGGGCTTTGCTGCCCACAACAATTCGTTTGCGGAGTACATAGCGAAGAAAGACAGCTGTACCTGCATCAAAGAAGCGGTCAACGGAACCACGCTGATTGATAATGGTGAGGATTCCTACATCGAGCGTATGCGCGACAGGCTTGATCCAAAGCAACAGGTGGATCTTTTTATCTGCCAGCTGTCCACTAACGATGCAACACGCAACAGCCCGCTCGGTGAAATTTCGGAATCCCGCGATCTGGAGAGCTTCGATGTCGAAACTGTCTGCGGCGCGATTGAGTATATCATTGCATATGCAAAAGAAACGTGGCATTGCCCGGTGATGTTCTATACGAATCCACAGTATGATTCCAAGCCGTACGCGAAGATGGTAGAGGCGCTTCTGAAAATTCAGGAAAAATGGCAGATCGGTGTGATCGATTTCTGGAATGACGAACGAATCAACCGTGTTTCCCCGGAAAAACGAAAACTGTATCTTCAGGATCCGATTCATCCGATGAAGGCCGGCTATGCCGAGTGGCTGGTGCCTGTGATGGAACAGCGGATTGGTGAGTATCTGGAACAGCAGGTATAGGCAAAGAGAAAAATAAAAAATACTTTCGTGGTTTCTTTTGAAAAGATTCCGCGAAAGTATTTTTTTGATTTACAGGAAACTTCGTTGAATTTTCCTGTAAATTAAAAAAGCCCTCCGGGCAGGATCGCACTGCGGCGGACGGGAATTATGTCGCTGAAGCGACCCGCCGCAGGCGGAGAATCCTGCAAAGCAGGATTCTTTCTTGTTTACGAGAGCAGTGAGTCGGGATTCGCGCCTGCATTTTCCGTGGTTTTCCGTTTCTTCCGGATTCGGAACTGCTTGAAAATGCCCCGAATGGCAGCGTAGAGCTCCGGCTTTAGTTCTTCAAGCGGAACCGGCTGCTGGTACAGGATAGCATTGTAGCTTGTACCGCTTACAAGCTCCAGAATCATATAGAACATCAGCTCCGGTGAGCGATACGTATATGCTGCATGAGAGAGCAGAGATTCATAGATGGTGTAGATGGCCGGCGTGTCGGCAAACGGAGCAAAGGTAAGAGAGTTTTTGAAGAATCCCCAGCTCAGATGCTTGGAAATCAGCGTCACGAGGCTGTGGTTGGCGGCAAACTGGTCGAGGATATTGTCGGTGATAAAAAGCACCTGCTCTTCAAAATCATGGATATCCGGGTGGCGCAGCAGATCTGAGTAGGCGGCCTGAAATACCTGACTCGCCTTATGTGCAATCAGATGATTCCGAATATCGTACTTATCTTTGAAATAAAGATAGAAGGTACCTTTTGCAACGCCGGCGTTATTCACGATATCCGAAATGGATGTTTTACTGAAGCCGTTGTTGATAAAAAGTGAGAAAGCAGAGTCCAGAAGGGACTCACGTTTCATTTGTTTGTTGTTGTCAATTTTTCCCACAGAGAGTCTCCTTTCCTGAAAAATATCACATCATGTGTCATTTACTTAACTACAATTATAGTTAGAATACATGGAAACTGTCAAAGGGAAAATGACTAATTTTCTCATTTTTGTGACTATGCACGAAGAAAAAAATGACCGATCGTCAATTTTGTGCAGTATTTAATGTTGACTAAGAGTCATTTTTGCGTTATAACATTAGATGATTGAAAGGCATAGGAAAAACATCCTCGATCTGAGGGAAACAGTATCCCGCAGTATCTTACTCCGAGCGGGTTTTACTTCTCTTATGATCCTGGATTTCATCATAAAAAACCATTATAAAAACCACAGAAAGGAAGTTTATCACAATGAATAGAAACAGAAAACTGAGAAAACAGATGATGTCTGGTCTTGCTGTTGGTATGGCTGCTGTTATGGGAGCTGCTCCGGTTTATGCAGCGACAGGAGAGGACGCAGCGGTTTCCAAAGAAGAAACCGTATATGTAAATGCAAATGCAGACGGATCGGAAGATCAGATCACCGTATCCAACTGGCTGAAGAACGCAGGAACGGAAAAGAACCTGAAAGATGAGAGTGAACTGAAGGACATCAAAAACGTAAAGGGCGACGAGGAGTTCACCCAGAGCGGAAACGAGCTGACCTGGCAGACAGACGGCGAGGATATCTATTATCAGGGAACAACCACAAAAGAACCTCCGGTTTCCGTGAAGTTCACCTATTATCTGGACGGCAAGGAAATCAAACCGGATGACCTGGCCGGAAAGAGCGGAAAACTGAAAATCAAAGTTGACTATACAAACAACACAAAGACAACGGTTGACATCAATGGCAAGAAAGAGACGATGTACACCCCATTCGTCCTGATGACCGGAATGATTCTTCCGCAGGATACTTTCTCCAATGTCAAGATCGACAATGGTAAAGTCATTTCCGATGGAAGCAGAAACATCGTAATCGGATTTGGTATGCCGGGCCTGCAGGAAAGCCTGGGATTAAATTCCGATTCCCTTGAAGATCTGGTATCCGGTGACAGCGATTTCGAACTGCCGGAAAGCCTGGAGATCACTGCAGATGTGGAGAACTTCTCTCTGGATTCTACCTTCACCGTTGCACTTGACGATGTTCTCGACACCATCGATACCGACAACATCACCGGATACGATGATCTGAAGGATGCACTGAGTGATCTTGAGGATGCTGCAATGGAACTGGTTGACGGTTCCAAGGCACTCTCCGATGGTGTGGATACTTTAAAAGACAGCTACAAAGAGCTGGATGACGGTATCGGAACGTTAAAAGACGGCGCTGACGAGCTGAACAGCGGAGCCGGCACACTGGCAAGCGGAGCCGGCACACTGGCAAGCGGAGCATCGACTCTGGCAAACGGAACTTCTACTCTGAACAGCGGAGCTTCTACCTTAAACAGCGGAGCAGCTACCCTGTCCAACGGAGCATCCACCTTAAGCAGCGGAGCTTCTTCCCTGGCAAGCGGCGTAAACTCCTACACCGAGGGCGCTGATACCCTGAATAAAGCAATCCAGACGTATCTTGGAAAGAACGGTGTGCTGACTGGAAGCGTAACCGAGTATGTAAACGGTGTGAATAAAGTCGTTGCAGGCGTAAAACAGTACACCGACGGAACAACACAGCTGTCCGACGGCGTTGCTTCTTATGTAGCAGGCGAGAAACAGCTTGCAGCAGGCGCTGAGCAGCTTCAGCCTCTGGCAGACGGCCTGACCGAGGTAAACAGTGCAATCGCAACACTGAACGCAGCACTCGACGGAAAAGATGAGAATGATATTTTAGCAGGAGCAAAACAACTCTCCGAAGGACTGACCAGTTTGAACGAGCAGCTGCAGAGCACCGATGTACAGAGCTTTCTGACGATGGTAGACGGTATGACCAGCACCGGTTCTACCCTGATCTCCGAGACCGAGGCACTCTCCGAGGTTCTGAACACCACAATCGCAGGATCTGTCAACAGCATGATGACAAACGGCAGCGAGCTGATGAGCCAGATGGATACGCTGTCCAAAGGACTTGAGAGCTACTTAAGCGGTCTGGAGGCACAGATCACGAATCAGGCAACGCAGATGGGAACCCAGATGGCAGCACAGGTTCAGGCATGGGCAGACGGAGCAGCAGCACAGCTGAACCAGGAAGCAACAGCAGCAGCACAGAGCGCAGCTGATACAGCAGCAAGCCAGGCATCCGCCGATGCAGCAAAACAGGCAAATGATCAGCTCTCTGCAGCAGCAGCTACACTGGATGCACAGATTTCCGCAGCTAAGAGCGCTGGAAATACAGAGCTTGCCGATTCCTTAAGTAAAGCAAGAAACCAGATCGGAAGTGTCAGCGTTTCCGCTTCCGCCGGAACCGTTTCGGTTACTCCAGTTACAGCTCCGCAGATTACCCTTCCGGAACTGAACTTCGAAATCGAGCGCCCGGATCTCTCCGGTCTTGCAGCAATGCAGCAGAAGATGAGCGACATCAAGAGCCAGTACAGTGATCTGCAGAAGACGGTTGCAGCTCTGATGCCGCAGCTTGAGACCATGCAGAAACAGATGCAGACCATCACCGATAATAAAACAGTTGTTGAGCAGAATCTTGGTGCAATGCAGAAACTGACCGCAGGTGTGGCACAGCTTGATGCAGGCGGAAGCGCTCTGTACAAGGGCATCGGTACTCTGTCCGCAGGTGTGAGCCAGCTGTACAGCAGCACAAATGAGAGTTTTGCAAAAGCAACAGCAGGCATCAATGCACTGAACGCAGGATTTACCCAGCTGAGTGCTTACAATGACACGCTGCTTTCCGGCGCAAGCCAGCTGAAAGCAAATGCACCGGCTCTGGTTGAGGGTGTTACGACTCTGCAGGGCGGCACGACACAGCTGACCGCAGGTCTTGGACAGCTGGGAAGCCAGTTAAGCGATGGATCTGCAAAACTTTCTGCAAACAGCGGAAGCTTAAGAAGCGGTGCTTCTCAGGTAGCAGGCGGAGCATCCCAGCTGGCAAGCGGAGCCTCCACACTGGCAAATGGAACTTCTTCCCTGGCAGGCGGAGCTTCTGAACTGAACAGCGGAGCTTCTACGCTGGCAAGCGGAGCATCTACGCTGGCGAGCGGAGCTTCTACACTGGCAAATGGAACTTCTTCTCTGGCAAGCGGAGCTTCTGATCTGAAATCGGGAAGCAGCAAGGTTGTTGATGGTATTGACGAGCTGTCCGATGGGGCGAAAGAACTGGCTGACGGTACGAAGAAGTTTGAAGAAGAGGGTACCAGCAAGCTGAAGAGTACCTTTGAGGATGATCTGGGAGATGTACTGGATCGGATTCAGGCGCTGAATTCGGATAAATGTGCTTATACTTCTTACAGTGGTAAGGCAAATGGAATGGATGGAAGCGTGAAATTTATTATCGAGACTGCAGCAATTGAAGCTGCGGAAGAGTAATGTGATTCCACGGTAGATTGTGAGGCCGCCTGCGGTCGGGATATTTCCCCGACCGCAGGCGGCATTTACGTTAGGTGGGGTGCAAAAAGACAAAAAATAAGAACAGCCCGCGGATATGCGGGCTGCTCTTTCATAATGAGGGGGGAGATAGTTTTGAGTGGTTCATCAACTATCTGAGATATAGTATAGTGAAGAAATGTGAGCAAAGTATGTCTATTTTCTAAAAGAAACAGTAAATTTCTAAAGAATAAGTGAATCCATCCATTGAGTAAATCACTTCCGTCCGCCAAAACGTAGATGGGTCCCCAGGCGCAGCGGAGCGTCCGCCCCCCGCGGTGCCTGGGGGTCGTATCCTCCCGTCCTATTCAAAAGAAAGTTTCCGGTTCCCATAACTCTTCCGGTACTGTCCCGGCGTCATCCCGGTGAGCTTTCGGAAAGCCGTGGAAAAATTATGCGCATCCTGAAATCCAACGTTATAGGCAATCTGAGAGACCGTGTGATTTGTGTCCGTCAGCTCGGCCATAGCGCTGTCCATTTTGGATTTCAGGATGAATTGTTTTAACGTCATCCCGGTGCCCTCGTGGAAGAGGGAGGAGAGGTATTTGTCGTTGTATCCGAAATAACGGGCGAGTTCGGTGACTTTGAGGGACTCGCTGCTGTGGTACTGGATGTAGCTGATAATGTCCTGCAGGATCTGCGTCCGCTGCGTTTCGGAAGTGTAGGTGCGGTAGAAGGGGCTCTGACAGTTGATTTCGCCGAGAACAGCGGCAGTCAGGCTGTTGTTGAGGAACGTGTTGTGGAAACGCAGGGAAGTGTCCTGGAGCTGCTTCATGAGGATGATGACGCGGTTCGGGGAGGAAAGCGTTCCCTGGCGCGGGATGCATAACGTTTCGGGGTAGTTGGATGGAAGCTGGGCGGGAGCGAGGTCCTCAAGGCGGTAGGAGGATGGCGGTGCAGCATGAAACTCATCCAGAACCGATCCGGCGGTCGGGTCAGAAGGAGCGATGAGCGGTGCGGAGGGGATACCAGGGATAAAATGGAGCCAGTAGAAAGAGCAGCTTCCTTTTTTCGAGCCGTGCTGATGGGCGGTCGGAGGCAAAAGAAGATATTCGCCAGGATGGACTTCGTAAGAGCGGCGTTCGTCCGCGATAAAAAGCGTTCCTTCCGTCACAACCATCAGTTCAAAATTGACGAGATTCCGTGTCAGGTGCATCCACTCCGGGGACGGGGACTGGAATTTGCCGCAGAGGTCGTAGGTAAAACAGGCGGCATCTGGAAATAAAACAGAGATCATATGACTTTTTCAAACCTTTTCAAACATTCTTGTATTTTAAACGGCGGTCTGTTTTGCTAAAATAAAACTATAGAAAAACAGGAAAACAGCCGTCAAAAGAAGTGTAACGCTTCCCATCCCTGAAAGCAAGGAAAATATCTTTTTCAAACCAGGAGGCGGCGGAAGACAACGAAAAAGGAGACCGAAAAAATGGATCAGAAAAACTTCAGCAAACCATTATCCCTGGCAAAAGTCCAGGTTACTGATGCATTCTGGAAAAAAGAGATGGAGCTTGTCCGCACCGAAGTAATTCCGTATCAGTGGAATGCCTTAAATGACAATGTTCCGGAAGCAGCACCGAGCTTCTGTATGCGGAACTACCGCCGCGCCGGTGAAGTTGAAAAAGAGCGGAAAGCAAAAGGAGACAAATTTGTTCAGATCAAATATCCGCTGGATACTTTTGAGACACTGCCGAAGGATGGCAAAATGGACGGAAGATTTTATGGCTTCCTGTTCCAGGATACCGATTTTACCAAATGGGTGGAGGCAGTTGCGTACTCCCTGACACAGCATCCCGATCCGGAGCTGGAAAAAACGGCAGATGAAGCAATTGAAGCTGTCTGCGCAGCACAGAGAGAAGACGGATACCTCGATACCTACTATCTGATCAACGATCAGGATATGATTTTTACAAACCTTAAGGACAACCATGAGCTGTACTGCTTCGGTCATCTGACGGAAGGCGCCGTAGCCTATTATCAGGCGACCGGAAAAGACCGTCTCTTAAAAGCAGCAGAGCGTTTCGCGGACTTTATTGCCAGCAAACTCGGTCACGGCGAGGGGAAAAAAGCAGGTTATCCTGGTCACGAAATTGCAGAGATGGCTCTGATGCGTCTCTATGATCTGACCGGCGAGCAGAAGTATCTCGATCTTGCAAAATACTTCATCGACGAGCGCGGAACAAAACCATACTATTACGATATCGAGCGCGGTCTGACCTGCCCGGAGGGCGAGGAACGATATAGCTACAATCAGGCAAACCGCCCGGTGCGTCAGCAGGATGAGGTGCAGGGGCACTCCGTACGCGCCGTATATCTCTATTCCGGCATGGCGGATGTGGCAAGGGCAACGCAGGATGAGAGCCTGCTGAAAGCCTGTGAAACTCTCTGGAACAACATGGTGCATCAGAAAATGTACGTCACCGGCGGAATCGGTGCCACTCATATAGGAGAGGCATTCTCTTTCAACTATGACCTGCCAAACGATACCGCTTACGCAGAGACCTGTGCATCCATCGGTCTTGTGTTCTTTGCTCGCCGCATGCTGGAGATTCAGGCAAAAGCAGAGTACGCGGATGTGATGGAATTAGCCCTCTACAATGGCGTTCTCTCCGGAATGGCGCTCGACGGAAAGAGCTTCTTCTATGTCAATCCGCTGGAGGTACTGCCGGAGGCATGCCACAAGGATGAGCGGAAATTCCATGTAAAACCGATCCGCCAGAAATGGTTCGGCTGTGCCTGTTGCCCTCCGAACCTGGCAAGAACGGTAAGCTCAGTTGCATCTTACGCATACACGGAAAACGACACAACCCTGTTTGTCCACTTGTACATGGGTGGAACAGTGGAAGGAGAAAAAGTAAAAGCATCCATCACTTCCGAATTCCCGTGGGACGGCCATGTTTCCGTGACCTGCGAGAGCGATACCAAAGAGCCGTACACCTTTGCATTCCGCATCCCGGGATGGTGTGCTTCTTATGAAAAAGAGATTCCAAAAGGCGCAGAATTGGAAGAAAAAGACGGGTATCTGTATGTGACAAAAGTATGGGCGAAGGGTGAGACGATCCGCCTGAACTTCCCGATGGAAATCCAGTTTTTGGCATCCAATCCGCTTGTACGCGAGGACGCCGGCCGTGTTGCCGTAAAACGAGGACCGGTTGTTTACTGTATGGAAGAAGCAGACAACGGAAAGAATCTGCATTTGACAAAACTCTGTGTGAATGGTGAAAAAACCGCAGAAGCAGCCGATGAGCTGGGCGAGCACTTTGTGCGCGTAACGGCCGAGGGACGTCGCATGAAGCTGGGCGATGCGGAAAAACAGCCGTTGTATCATCTGTATCAGAAAGAGGAAGAGGAAAAGACGAAACTGAAGCTGATTCCATATTATATGTGGAACAACCGAGGTGAGGGCGAAATGCAGGTATGGATCCGCGCATGTGAATGATTTTATTAAAGAAGAAATAAAAAACTCCGGAAAAGGGATGGCTCCTGATGCAGCCTCCCCTTTTTTCCGGAGTTCTTGTTATGCCAAAATATGAGAATCCTGCAAAAAAGAAAGTGAATTTTTTGCAGGATTCTTTGTGCTATTGGTACAGATTATTTTCTGCTTCTCATAGAAAGACTGCCGAAAGCAGAAGAAACGGCGGGCAGAATCACGAGGACGACTGCAAGGACAATCATTCGATCCACAAAGTCTGTCATGGCCTGTACAACGCAGACAGAGAGAGTCAGATTCATACCGAGACTGTGAAGCAGCTGCACCAGCACAGTGGAGCCGGAGGAAGTAATTCCACCGAAAACAACCGCGGTGATTGTGGAACTTACCACAGTACCCGGAAGTGAGATCACAAGCGCTGCCGGAAACAGCTTCCAGCCCATGGAGCGGAGGGAAAGACTCTCGCTGCGGGATCCTGCCGTATGGGACGGGCGGAGTCTGCGGAATACAAGGCCGGCAACGAGACCGATGACAAGCTGCACCGGAATATAGTAAAACGCATAGACATCACTCGTCATGCCGGAAATGAGTCCGGAGATCAGTCCCGGAACGAGGCCTGCAGCAGGTCCGAACAGAGCGGCTGCCAGAACTGTTCCGATGGAGTCCAGATAAACCGGAAGACGCAGCAGCAGAGCAATGGTACCGCCGAGAATATTGATGACACCGCAGAGCGCGAGTGTCGTGAGTTTTAACGTACGGTTAGTATTCATCATGCCTCGCCTCCCTTCTGAAACATCGTCTCATGTGGGAAGACCGGCGGTGCGGTGAGAATCTGGTCGAGAACCGGTGCGGATTCCTCCTGCGGCACGCCGAGAACGCGCTCAAAGAACATCAGGAAGAAACGGCGCACATCGACCTGCGTCAGAATGTGGCTGTTCGGTGCTTTCTGATAAAAATTCATGGCATCCACAACCGTCTGTCCGATGCAGAGACCTCCGGTTTCTACCTGCGTATACGCATCAAAACCGCTGCAGAGCGACGGATCCACAAGATAAGCGGCCGCGAGCGGATCGTTGATCACGCATCCGATGACCTTTTCCTGCTTCCAGTGGAAATCAAAGTAGAAGCGCGTCAGCTCCTCAATGCGGGTTCCGACTCCTGGATTTACGCATTTCATATATTCCACAAGATTCGGCGTCAGGACAATTTTTCGTGTGACATCCAGCCCGATCATATGAAGTTTTTTGCCTGCAAGCTGCGGCAGCTCGGAAAACGCGCGGAATACTTCGGCTGCGGCATCCGGGTCGCACCAGTAATTGTACTCGGCAACCGGGGAGCAGTTTCCATGGCTCTTATAGCTTCCGCCCATGGAGACAAGAGACATCAGGTTTGTCAGGCACTCCGGTGCGCGGGAGATGACTTTTGCAAGGTTCGTCATCGGTCCGAGGGCAAGAATGGTAACATCAGGGGTTGCTTTTAAGGTTTCGATGAGGAAAGAAACAGCGTCTGTTTTTGGCGTAAGCTCTTTGACATCCGGCCAGCCGGATTCGCCGAGGCCGTCCATGCCGTGCGTGTCCATGGCATCCACATAGTCGCGGACCAGGGGAGTTTCCTCTCCGACATAAACAGGGACATCTGTTTTTCCAATCATGGAAAGAATTTTGAGGGCATTTTTTGCGCCCATAGAAGCGGGTACATTTCCGCTGACTGTGGTGATGCCGATCAGATCCAGCTCTTTGGAAGCTGCGGCAAGCATCAGGGCGAGAGAATCGTCGATGCCGGGATCACAGTCGATGATCAGTTTTTTTGCATTCATTTTCCAATCTCCTTGAAATAAAATGATTTTGAGATACTTGGTTTTTTATACTGGGAAGTTCACGAACCAGTCCGGACACCCGTAAAAAGGCGGGAAAATCCGATTATATAAATGCACGGGAATGAGTATAGCACAGATTCAAAAAAGAATCCAGCAAAAAGAATCGAGTAAAAAGAATTCAGTAAAAACAAGCCTTGCCTGTTGGAGAAAAATCGAGTATGGTATATAAGCGTAGAACAAATGAGAATATATGGGAGATAAAAGCATGGCAGATGGATTTTTAGCACCAACGGGAAGATTCTATCCAAAAACAGAAAATTTTCATGCGCAGACCGCGCGGGCAATTCTAGGCCCGGAAGGTCAGACGGACGAGCCGATTCAGGAGCTTTTGCGCCGGGGATATATTTTATTTGTGGGCTTCCACAAACCAGGTGAACCGGAAAATCTCCATGCCGATATGGATTATGTGCTCGGCGGACCGGGACACCCGGCGACAGAAGGACAGAAGGCATGGATTGCGGAACATGTAGAGGAGTTGTCGGGAAAACAGCAGTTTGACATCAACAACGATGAGATAACCTTTCAAAGATTCTACATCAGCAACATCCGTATGTTTCCCTGGTGCAGGGGTTGCGCAGAGGAAAAAGCGCGCGAGCTCTGGGGAAATGCACAGAGTGAGGAAAAACCAAAACGGTGTGATGCGTGCCCGGGCTTTCGAGACCGTCCGCTTTAGAGTATGTCTGAAAAATCATTTCCGCAAACAGCCGGTTTCGTTTTTGTATCGCTGAAGCGACCCGCCGCAGCCGGTGAAGTCTGAAAGCCTGCAAAGCAGGATTCTTTCGTGTACACGTTCTGACGAAAAAAAATGTCAGAAAATAATTGGATGAGAATATAATAGGAAGAAAAAACACTTTTATATAGTAATGCAGCAATGGGGAAAATCCGCAAAAAGCCGCGTGAACACGCGATTTTTACGAATTTTCCCCTTGACTTTTGATAGGACAGACGATATAATAAACGAGCGTGCGTAAAAGACGGTTTCTTTTGGCGCGCAAAAAGCTGCAAAGCATTTATGTTGAACAAAAGCAGCCGTATGAAACCCCGTGGGACACACGGAGAAATCTATCAGGAGGTGAAATGGAATGCCAACATTCAACCAGTTAGTAAGAAAAGGCCGTGAGACTTCCGTAAAGAAATCTACCGCGCCGGCACTGCAGAAAAGCTACAATTCTCTGAGAAAGAAATCCACAGATATGTCTTCTCCTCAGAAGAGAGGTGTGTGCACAGCTGTTAAAACTGCTACACCGAAAAAACCTAACTCAGCTCTTCGTAAAATCGCCAGAGTTCGTCTTTCCAACGGAATCGAAGTAACAAGTTACATCCCAGGAGAAGGTCACAACCTTCAGGAGCACAGCGTTGTTCTGATCCGTGGAGGAAGAGTTAAGGACCTGCCAGGTACCAGATACCACATCATCCGTGGTACACTTGATACTGCAGGTGTTGCTAACAGAAAACAGGCCCGTTCTAAATACGGTGCTAAGAGACCGAAAAAGAAATAATTAAGTAAAACGAGTTCGAGATATATCTAGTATCACAAAAAAAGCGAAATGTTGTGCGTTATTCCATAAATCCCCACGGCTGCGGATTTATAGAGAATTTACACGCGCGGACATACTGCAAATAAGTGTGAGTACCGATGATTTAATCGAATGATGGTTAAGGAGGGAAGTAACGTGCCACGTAAAGGACATACTCAGAAAAGAGATGTTTTAGCAGATCCGTTATACAATAACAAAGTGGTAACCAAGCTGATCAACAACATCATGCTGGATGGTAAGAGAGGCGTTGCCCAGAAAATCGTATACGGCGCATTTGCTAAAGTAGAAGAAAAAGCTGGAAAACCAGCAATCGAAGTATTTGAAGAAGCAATGAACAATATCATGCCGGTTCTTGAAGTAAAAGCAAGACGTATCGGTGGTGCTACTTATCAGGTACCGATCGAGGTAAGACCGGACAGACGTCAGGCTCTTGGCCTTCGTTGGCTGACCGCTTATTCTCGTAAGAGAGGCGAGCGTACCATGGAAGACAGACTGGCAAACGAGATTCTGGATGCATCTAACAACACAGGTGCTTCTGTGAAGAAGAAAGAAGAAGTTCATAAGATGGCAGAGGCTAACAAGGCATTTGCTCACTACAGATTCTAAGAGGAGGAAAATCCGTTGGCTGGAAGAGAATATCCATTAGAGAGAACCAGAAACATTGGTATTATGGCTCACATCGATGCAGGTAAAACAACCCTGACCGAGCGTATCCTGTACTATACCGGTGTTAACTACAAGATTGGTGATACTCACGAAGGAACTGCTACCATGGACTGGATGGAACAGGAGCAGGAACGTGGTATCACAATTACTTCAGCTGCTACAACCTGCCACTGGACTCTGGAAGAGAACTGCAAGCCGAAACCGGGCGCTCTTGAGCACCGTATCAACATCATTGATACCCCAGGCCACGTTGACTTTACCGTAGAGGTAGAGCGTTCTCTTCGTGTACTGGACGGCGCTGTCGGCGTGTTCTGTGCAAAAGGTGGTGTAGAGCCTCAGTCTGAGAACGTATGGCGTCAGGCTGATACCTACAACGTACCGCGTATGGCATTCATCA
This sequence comes from Blautia sp. AM29-29, assembly GCF_003480555.1. Classification (NCBI taxonomy): domain Bacteria; kingdom Bacillati; phylum Bacillota; class Clostridia; order Lachnospirales; family Lachnospiraceae; genus Blautia; species Blautia sp. AM29-29. The sequence goes on along the minus strand of NZ_QUJD01000004.1, from coordinate 34,175 downwards.
ACAAGATGGACATCCTTGGTGCTGACTTCTACAATGCTGTAGATCAGATCAAGACCAGACTTGGTAAAAATGCTATCTGCCTTCAGCTTCCAATTGGTAAGGAAGATGAGTTCAAGGGAATTATCGATCTGTTCGAGATGAAAGCTTACATCTACAACGACGATAAGGGTGATGATATCTCCATCACTGATATTCCGGAAGATATGAAAGACGACGCTGAGCTGTATCATACAGAACTGATCGAAAAGATCTGCGAGCTGGATGATGAGCTGATGATGCGTTATCTGGATGATGATATCCCGTCTGTTGACGAGATGAAAGCAGTTCTGCGTAAAGCTACCTGCGAGTGTACAGCTGTACCGGTATGCTGCGGTTCTGCATACAGAAACAAAGGTGTTCAGAAACTTCTGGACGCTATCCTTGAGTACATGCCGGCTCCGACCGATATCCCGCCAATCGAGGGTACCGATCTGGACGGAAACCCGATCGTAAGACATTCTTCCGATGACGAGCCGTTCTCCGCACTGGCATTCAAGATTATGACAGACCCATTCGTTGGTAAACTGGCATACTTCCGTGTGTACTCCGGTACTATGAACTCCGGTTCTTACGTACTGAATGCAACAAAAGATAAAAAAGAGCGTGTTGGACGTATTCTTCAGATGCATGCAAACAAACGTATGGAGCTGGATAAAGTTTACTCCGGTGACATCGCAGCTGCAATCGGATTCAAGTTCACCACAACAGGTGATACCATCTGCGACGAGCAGCATCCGGTAATCCTTGAGTCTATGGAGTTCCCGGAGCCGGTTATCGAGCTGGCTATCGAGCCTAAGACAAAAGCAGGCCAGGGCAAACTGGGTGAGTCCCTTGCAAAACTGGCTGAGGAGGACCCGACCTTCCGTGCACACACCAATCAGGAGACTGGTCAGACCATCATCGCTGGTATGGGTGAGCTGCATCTGGAAATCATCGTTGACCGTCTGCTTCGTGAGTTCAAAGTAGAGGCTAACGTAGGTGCTCCGCAGGTTGCATACAAAGAGACCATTACCAAACCGGCAGACATCGACAGCAAATATGCAAAACAGTCTGGTGGACGTGGACAGTATGGTCACTGTAAAGTTAAATTCGAGCCTATGGATGCAAACGGCGAAGAGATTTACAAATTCGAGTCTACCGTTGTCGGTGGAGCTATTCCGAAAGAGTATATCCCGGCTGTAGGCGAAGGTATCGAAGAGGCTATGAAAGCCGGTATCCTGGGAGGCTTCCCGGTAGTTGGCGTTCATGCAAATGTATACGACGGATCTTATCATGAGGTCGACTCTTCTGAGATGGCATTCCACATCGCCGGTTCTCTGGCATTCAAGGAAGCTATGCAGAAGGGAGCTCCGGTTCTTCTTGAGCCTATCATGAAAGTCGAAGTTTCCACTCCGGAAGATTACATGGGTGATGTTATCGGTGATATCAACTCCCGTCGTGGTCGTATCGAGGGTATGGATGACATCGGCGGCGGAAAGATGATCCGTGGATTCGTACCGCTGGCTGAAATGTTCGGTTACGCAACAGACCTTCGTTCGAAAACTCAGGGACGTGGTAACTACTCCATGTTCTTTGATAAATACGAGCAGGTTCCGAAAAACGTACAGGAAAAAGTTCTGTCTGCAAAAGCAAAATAATTTGAGAAACCGTACTGGTTGTGCAGTCCTTACCGGCTGCACAGCCTGAATGTATATCTTTTTCAAAGATTTCCCTTGCAAATAGGACAGAAATGCAATATAATCAGACTTAGCAGGTTTACGATTCAGGTGGGTTCCTGCCACCAATTTAGTCTCAAAAAAGCCCACTGGGCGCAATTTTAAGGAGGACATTTTAAAATGGCTAAAGCTAAATTTGAAAGAACAAAACCGCATTGTAACATTGGTACCATCGGCCACGTTGACCATGGTAAAACAACTCTGACCGCAGCTATCACAAAAGTACTTTCTACCAGAGTAGAAGGAAACACTGCTGAGAACTTCGAAGATATCGATAAAGCTCCGGAAGAGAGAGAGCGTGGTATCACAATCTCTACTGCACACGTTGAGTATCAGACAGAGAAAAGACACTATGCACACGTTGACTGCCCAGGCCATGCTGACTATGTAAAGAACATGATCACTGGTGCTGCACAGATGGACGGAGCTATCCTTGTAGTAGCTGCTACAGACGGTGTTATGGCTCAGACAAAAGAGCACATCCTTCTGTCCCGTCAGGTAGGTGTACCTTACATCGTTGTATTCATGAACAAATGCGATATGGTAGACGACGAAGAGCTGCTTGAGCTGGTAGACATGGAGATCCGTGAGCTGCTGAACGAGTATGACTTCCCGGGAGATGACACTCCGATCATCCAGGGTTCTGCTCTGAAAGCTCTGGAAGATCCGGCTGGCCCATGGGGAGATAAAATCATGGAGCTTATGGATGCAGTAGATAGCTGGATCCCGGATCCGCAGCGTGACACTGATAAAGATTTCATCATGCCTGTAGAGGACGTATTCACCATCACTGGTCGTGGTACTGTTGCTACTGGCCGTGTTGAGGCTGGTGTTCTTCATCTGAATGAGGAAGTTGAAATCGCAGGTCTGAAAGAAGAGACCAAGAAAACTGTTGTAACTGGTATCGAGATGTTCCGTAAACTCCTCGATGAGGCTCAGGCTGGTGATAACATCGGTGCTCTGCTTCGTGGTGTTCAGAGAACAGAGATCGAAAGAGGACAGGTTCTGGCTAAACCAGGTACCGTTCACTGCCATACCAAATTTACCGCTCAGGTATACGTTCTGACAAAAGACGAGGGTGGCCGTCATACTCCATTCTTCAACAACTATCGTCCGCAGTTCTACTTCCGTACAACTGACGTAACAGGTGTTATCACTCTTCCGGAAGGAACTGAGATGTGCATGCCTGGTGATAACGTTGAGATGACCATCGAACTGATCCACCCGATCGCTATGGATCAGGGTCTTACCTTCGCTATCCGTGAGGGTGGCCGTACCGTTGGATCAGGCCGTGTTGCTACTCTGATCGACTAATTTCGGTTATCTATGAGCAGTGCAAATTCGGAGAGTAATGACCGGTGGGAGCTTGCTCACACAAGGGCATTAGTCGGAGAATTTATAGGGCGACAGCCCGACCGAGATGGAGCGAAGCGAAATCGAGGAAAGCACTGCGGGAAATAAAATATAATTGTATCGAAAGATACTTGTGCTCAAACGTAAGAGACCCCGGCGCCGTAAGGCGGCCGGGGTTTTTCTGTTTTTAACCAAAAGAAACTTATCATATATAGCAGGATATGATATAATTTTTATTAGTTGAAATAAAAGAGAATAAGAAAGGAAAAAAGGATGGACTACTTGGAGGCAATTGATGAAACCTCTTATTTATCAGTACCGAATGCAATGGAGAGAACTGCTGCAGTGCGTGGGAGTTGTGCCGGATAATATTTCTTCCATGGTACATGCGTTTGGAATTCGTTTGAAAAAACAGGAGATATGGCATCCAGCATATGAAGCCTTTTGCCGATGCGGGGAACCGTATGTGCTTACCATGGAAAATCTGAAGGGTATTACAGAAGTACAGCCTGTCGGAACGTGTGTATACATTGTGGAAAACGAAATGGTATTCAGCTATCTTATGGAACAGGTGCAGGGAAAGAATGTGTCGCTGCTGTGTACGTCGGGACAGCCGCGGTATGCAGCATTAAAACTGATTTCGTTGATCGTACAGAGTGGGATTCCCATTTACTACAGTGGAGATCTTGACCCGGATGTGATCAAAACCAGAATCTGTAAAATACGAATTGTGAATGATGGGAAAAGATAGAACAGAAAGGATTTTACCAGCATGATTACAAAGGCGGACATCAAACAGGAGACGAATTCCGTATCATATAACCGTGGAAAAAAGATTTATGAAGAACAGAAAGTGCATGCTTTTCAGGTACAGGAAATGAAGGATATTTTCGGATATCAACTGCATAAAATTACAGCTGTCGTAGACGGAAGCGGAAAAAATATGTATTGTGTCAGCGTTTCTGTAGATGAAGAAATGTCTGAAATTATGGAAGATGATTGTGATTGTCCGGCACATGAGCAGTACTGGGGATTGTGCAAACATTGTGTCGCTGTTTTGCTGTACTATCTTGAATGGCGGAAAAAAGAGAGAAAAAAACTGGAAGAAAAAGTGAGAAATGACGAAGAACATCAGGAACTGGAGCAGCTTCTTCGTGCTGTCGGCGTGAAAAAAGGAATGAAAGAATTCCAGGGAGAACATAAAATTGTCAGAAAAGTAGTAAAACCAACACCAAAAGCAGAGACAAGCCCCGGTTTTTCTGAACTGCTTTCACATTATGTGATGCGGGATCAGGTTGCTTTTCTGCCGAAAGCAAAAGCAGGTCAGGTTAAACTGGAAATTCATCTGGAGAGCCAGTTTGACGATTCCTTTCGGGCAGAATTTAAAATCGGAAGCAAAAGGATGTATGTATTAAAAAGTGTTTCCAAAATGACAGCAGCTGTAAAAAATATGGAAACGGTCAGCTACGGTGCGCAGCTTTCTTTTTTGCACTGTATGGATGCTTTTGAAGAAGAAAGCCGTCCGATGGTAGAATTTCTGAGTGCATATACCATGGAATGCGGCTCATGCTATCAGATAGGTACCGGCAGCTATGCGTCCTGTTTTGATGACCGTTATGTGATGATTTCTGTGCAGAATATGGATGAATTTTTTGAGGCTGTTGGCAGCCAGGAGTTCTTTTGTCGTACGAACTGGAGAGAAGAAAAACTGTGGCACTGCCAGGAGGGGATGCCGCAGTATGAAATGAAGCTTTTACGGAAAGCAGATGGCCTAAAGGTACAGATGTATGCGGATCCCATTTTTTATGGCAGAAAATATTTGTATTTTCTTTCAGAAAAAAATACAATTTACCGAATCCCAAGGGAAGAGATAGCAGAAGTCTGCGACTTCCTGGAATATATGGAGCGATGTCCGGACGGAGTCTGTGAAATTGCAAAAGAAGATATCCCGACCTTCTGCCAGGGACTTCTTCCGGTGTTGGAGGAACATTTTAAGGTAAAAAAAGAAGAAAAGCTGGAATTACAGCAGTATCTTCCGCCGCAGGTGGAATTTCAGATTTATCTGGATGCGCCGCAGCATGATATGATTACCTGCGAACTTCTGGCTGTCTATGGCGAGAAAAAATACAATGTTTTTGCAGATGCAAACGATATCCATCAGCTTTCCCATGGCCGTGATGTACGGAAAGAAGCGGCGGCAAACCAGCTCGTTCGATCTTGTTTCAGTGCCTATGATGCGCGGAAACATCAGATGCTTCTCCAGGGAGCCGATGAGATGTATGAGTTTTTAAGCAGCGGTATGGAAGATCTGCAGAAACTGGGCGAAATTTTTGTTTCTGACCGGTTAAAAGCGATCCGTGTCATCCCGTCCCCGAAAGTTTCTGTCGGTGTATCCCTCGCAGAAAATGTACTGGAACTTCATTTGAATCCGGGCAATTTTGGCATGGAGGAACTGGCAGAGATTCTTTCAAAATATGACCGGAAAAAGAAATTTTACCGCCTGAGGACCGGTGAATTTATGGATATGGACGAGGACGGTATCCGCGTTCTCTCGGAACTGCGGGAAAATCTGCAGATCTCCGAGGCAAAGCTGAAGAGCGGCGAGATCACAATTCCGAAATACCGAGCACTCTACCTCGATACCCGTTTAAAAGAGCAGGATGATCTTCAGGTTGAGAAAAACCGCGAGTTCCGTATGCTGATCCGAAATATGAAAACTGCAGAGGAGAACGATTTTGAACTTCCGGACAATCTGCAGGCACAGCTCCGTGAATATCAGAAAACAGGATTCTGGTGGCTGAAAACCTTATGCCAGAACGGCTTTGGCGGTATTCTGGCGGATGATATGGGACTTGGAAAGACGCTGCAGACCATCGCCTTTCTCTTATCTGAAATGCAGGAAGCACCCGAAGATGCAAATCGTCGTTCTTTGATCGTTGCACCGGCATCTCTCGTCTATAACTGGGAGAGCGAATGTGCCCGCTTTGCTCCGGAGCTGCAGACGAGACTCGTCGCCGGCACACAGGAACAGAGGAAAGAGATGATCCAAAATGCCGGTATGCAGGATATTTTGATTACCTCGTACGATTTGCTCCGCCGCGATATCGAACTGTATCAGGATCTCCCGTTCTTCTGCGAGATCATTGATGAGGCGCAGTTCATCAAAAATCACGCAACGCAGGGAGCAAAAGCTGTGAAAACGATCCATGCATCGTTCCGCCTGGCATTAACCGGAACACCGGTAGAAAACCAGTTAAGTGAACTATGGAGCATCTTTGATTATCTGATGCCGGGATTCCTCTATGGATATCAGAAATTCCGCGAGCAGTTTGAACTTCCGATTGTGCGAAACGGCGACGAAGAAAGATTAGAACGTCTGCAAAAGATGATCCGTCCGTTTATTCTGCGCCGTCTGAAGAAGGAAGTGCTGAAGGATCTGCCGGATAAAATTGAGAAAAATATGGCTGCCTGCATGGAACAGAAGCAGAAGGAGCTGTATCATGCACATGCCCAGCGGCTGGCGCTTATGCTGCAGAACCAGACAGAGGAAGAATTTGCCGATTCCAGGTTCCAGGTGCTCTCTGAACTGACGCGGCTGCGTCAGCTCTGCTGTGATCCTGCGCTTGTTTACGAAAATTACGAAGGCGGTTCGGCAAAACTCGATCTCTGCATCGAGCTGATTCAGAGTGCCGTGGAATCCGGCCACAAAATCCTGCTGTTCTCCCAGTTCACTTCGATGATCGAGATCCTGACCGCGCGTCTGCAGGAAGAAAGCATCAGCTACTTTGTCCTGCAGGGAAGCACGAAAAAAGAGCAGCGTGCACAAATGGTGGAACAGTTCAACCGGGATGACACGTCTGTATTCTGTATTTCCCTAAAAGCAGGCGGAACCGGCCTGAACCTGACCGGCGCGGATATCGTCATCCATTACGATCCATGGTGGAATGTTGCAGTTGAAAATCAGGCGACAGACCGTGCACATCGTATTGGGCAGAAAAATGTTGTGACGGTATACAAATTGATTGCAAAAGGAACCATCGAGGAAAAAATCATCAAGCTTCAGCAGAGGAAAAAAGAGCTGGCGGAAGAGATCCTTTCCGGTGATGAAATTAAGACAGCATCCTTTCAGAGAGAGGAACTGCTTGAGCTTTTGGAAGAACGGTTCTGAAACCGCGAAAAGCAGAAAAAGATTTGATGTAAGGACGAAATGCAGCAGCAATGCAGGAAAATATAAAAGGGATACGTTTCTGTCATACCCTGAAAACGGGCGGACAGGAAACGTATCCCTTTTACAGTAATAGTCTATTCGAAACCAATCTTACAGAAGCTGAATATTCATCACATCCATCACCTCTCGTGTCTCCATCGGCCATACCGAGCACTGTACCTCTCCGATGTGCGCTTTGCGCAGGAAAAACATACAGATACGGGACTGTCCGATACCGCCGCCGATTGTCTGCGGGAGAGTGCCGTTCAGAATGGATTTCTGGAAGGGAAGCTTCGCGCGGGACTGGCATCCGCATTCCTTTAACTGAGCGCGGAGAGCATCTGCGTTGACGCGGATACCCATGGAGGAGAGCTCAAGAGCGATGTCAAGCACTGGATAATAAACGATCAGGTCGCCGTTTAAGGACCAGTCGTCGTAGTCCGGGGAACGTCCGTCCTGACGCTCTCCGGAAGCAAGCACGCCGCCGATCTGCATAATAAAGACAGCACCTTTTTCTTTGGTGATTGTATACTCTCTTTCCTTTGGAGTCAGATTCGGATAGCGATCCTCAAGTTCCTGGGAAGTGATAAAGAAAATTTCATCCGGCAGAATGGTTTCGATGTAGTCGTACTGGTCTGCCATATGTTTTTCCGTGTTTTTCAGTGCCTCATAGATATCTTTTACGGTACTCTTTAAGAAATCAAGATTGCGTTCTTCCGGGGACATGATTTTTTCCCAGTCCCACTGATCCACGTAAACGGAGTGAATGTTGTCGGTCACCTCGTCCTGGCGGATGGCGTTCATATCGGTGTAGATGCCTTCTCCCTCAGAGAAGCCGTATTTGTGAAGTGCGTACCGTTTCCATTTTGCCAGAGACTGAACAATTTCAGCGGTTTTCTTGGTACCCTGATCCTTTAACTCAAAAGAAACCGGGTGTTCTACGCCATTCAGATTGTCATTCAAGCCGGTTTCCGGCTGTACAAAAAGTGGAGCTGTTACACGGAGCAGATGCAGACGATGTGTCAGCTCATGCTGGAAATAATCCTTTACTGTTTTAATCGCCACCTGTGTATCGTGGAGGTTTAATGCAGATTTGTAACCCTGCGGAATAATAATTTCTCCCATTACTTTAAAACCCTCTTGTTTTAGATTTGCTTTTCGAATCATGCCTTCTCAAAAAGCTTCAAATTTAGTTTACCATGTTTTCCCTGGAAAGCAAGGAAAAGATACGAAAAAACCAAAGATAGTAAAGAATTTTTTCGACATATTTTCCTTGCTGAATTTCTCCCCGGAAATACGAAATTTTCCGAAAATCAGAGCGCTTATGAAAGAGGCGGAATTATTCGGAAACCCACTGGCGCAGAAACGCTGCGGACTGTTCGATGAACGATAACTGATCCGGCGCATCGAAATGCTCGATGGCGAGATAACCGTCGTAATCGCACGCTTCTAAATCTGTAAGAAGCTTTGCCATCGGCAGATATCCCGTTCCGGCCGGTGTCTGGCCAAGGCCGCGGCAGAAACGTCCGTGAACGAGCGGACTTTCGGCACGATCCTTACAGTGAACATGGACAATATAATCCTTCAGAAGCCAGGCAGCATACGAAACATCCTCATCACTGAAAGCAAAATTTCCGATATCAAGCGTATACCGCAGCCCCGGCACGTGCTCCATAAACCAGAGCAGCGGATATGTGCGTGCAAACGGCTGTAAAAAACCGTCAAAGTCCTCTAAGGTAATCGTAACGCCACGCAAAGCCGCATATTCGGCGAGTGAGGAAAGCGCATGTACCATATTTTGAATCGATTTGTTTTCGGTCATAAAAGTACTCGTTGCCTCATAGGTGCTGCTGCAGGCTGCAAGCTCTGCCGCTTCGGCAGTTTCAAGCGCGCCTGCAACAAACAGGACACGCGAAACCTGCTGCGATGCCGCAGTATCGAGCATCTGCTGTGCTCTGCCAAGATCCGTATCATGGGAAAAATCAAAGGTTTCATGCATACAGCTGATCACCAGCCCCGCATCGGAAAGCATCGGGGCAATGACCTCTTTTTCTGATGCAAACAGACTGTAGTTCATCTCAACAGCCGAAATTCCCTGATCCCTGCAGAACGCGAGCACTTCCGGAATCGTCTTACCGGATTGCTCACACGCCTGTAGAATGTGTTCGTAAAAAACGGAAAGCTTTCTCATATAACATTTCCTCCTGATTTATGCAATGTGTACGCAGATTCCATCCGTGTATTGCAGAACATTTTTGATCGTGAAATCAGACCCCTGTTTTGAAAAAATCAAACGGGATACAGATATCGGTAAACTGCAGCTGCTATTTTTGGTGTGAAGAAAGATACACTTCCTCCGTAGATGGATTCACCCATGCATTATCCAGTGGTGCCGGTCTTCGTACTACAGGAACGCACCAGCGTACCCCATTTTTGATAATCTTCTGAATCACCGGCATATGGTAAATGGGGTATTCCTCGTGTCCCGGCTGAAAATAGAAAATTTTGCCCAGCCCACGTGTAAAGGTGCATCCGCTGCGGAACACCTCACCGCCTGCAAACCATCCCGTAAATACCACATCATCCGGTTTGGGAATATCAAAAAACTCCCCATACATCTCTTCCTCCGGAATATCCACCCATGCCGGAATTCCCTGCGCGATCGGATGGGTCGGACACGTACAGAACAGTCTCTCACGATCCCCATGCCGCCACCGAAGCGTCATACTTGTTCCGAGAAGCTTCCGCATAATCTTGGAATAATGCCCTGAATGCAGAACTACCAGCCCCATTCCGGCCAGCACATGACGCCGAACCCGCTCGGCCACATCGTCCGAGAACTCCTCCTGCAGCATATGATTCCAGAACACCAGCACATCGGTATTTGCCAGCACTTCTTCCGTCAGCCCATGCTCCTTCTCGTCAAACACAGCCGTCCGAACCGAAAGCTCCTCCTCCTGTCCCAGAAACTTTGCAATACAGGTGTGAATCCCGTCCGGATAAATCTCTTTCACTTTCTCCTGCGTTCGCTCATGCTGAAACTCATTCCAGACCGTAACTCGTATCATTCGTCCATCCTCCTTCTATAAGAAAAAAATGTATCATTTTCAAAAAGTTATCGATAGCAAATCTTGAAAATAATGAAAAAAGCAGTCGTTCACACTCTGCGGTACTGAATTTTTGCGTTATTTTCTGGCCTTACTATAAATTATACTCGTGCTATACCAATATTTCAATTCACAAATTCCTTGACATCCCCTCCGAAATCCCGTATACTAAACAATGCGCAGCCGGGGAGATAGCGGTGCCCTGTACCCGCAATCCGCTACAGCGGGGGTGATGCCAATCCGAGGGCTCTTTCATTGCGAAGCTGCCTTCTATAAGTGACGTTGACGTCTGGGTCTTACGCAACAGGACTCCATGAACCGTGTCAGGGCAGGAATGCAGCAGCACTAAGTGGAATCTCCTGTGTGCCGTGAGGGTGCCTGGGCCGAGTAGGCTGTAGGAGTAACGTTCGTGGTGAGAGTTCGAAGTGCGGCGCGCATAAAAAAGAAAATCCAAGGAAGCCTGAACCACAGACTTCCTTTTTTCGTACAAAAAATAGAAACTCCCGCGCTTTCTTCCCCCGAACTATTGTGAGAACGAAAAAAATAGGGTATAATGTAAACATTCCATAATACTGCCAAGAAACAAGAAGCAGTCGTGAAAATCTAATAAAGAACAGGATGGGAAAAGTCATATGTTAAGAATTGGTCTGTTAACAAGCGGCGGAGACTGCCAGGCATTAAATGCGACCATGCGCGGAGTCGTAAAAGGCCTTGCAAACAATGTAAAAGATCTCGAAGTATACGGATTCATGAACGGCTATAAAGGCCTCATCTACAGCGATTACCGCATGCTCAGTGCAAAAGATTTTTCCGGTATATTAACACAGGGAGGAACTATTCTCGGAACCTCACGTCAGCCGTTCAAGCTGATGCGTACCCCGGATGCAAACGGTCTGGACAAAGTGGAAGCAATGAAGCATACCTACCACAAGCTCCTTCTGGACTGCCTTGTCATTCTTGGCGGAAACGGAACCCAGAAAACAGCAAACCTCTTGAGAGAGGAAGGACTGAATATTATCCATCTTCCGAAAACCATCGATAATGATATCTACGGAACGGATATGACCTTCGGTTTCTACAGTGCCGTCAATATTGCATCCGATGCGATCGACTGCATCCATACAACAGCCTCCTCTCACCAGAGAGTTTTTATCGTAGAGGTTATGGGTCATAAAGTAGGCTGGCTGACGCTGTACGCCGGAATCGCAAGCGGCGCAGACGTTATCCTGATTCCGGAAATTCCATACGATATTGAAAAAGTATGCGAGGCCATCAACAGACGAAAAGAGCGCGGAAGCGGATTCACCATTCTTGCCGTTGCCGAGGGTGCAATTGCAAAAGAAGACGCAGCACTTCCGAAGAAAGAGCTGAAAAAACGTCAGGAAGAAATCGCAAAGAAATACCCGTCCGTATCCTACAAGATCGCAGAAGAGATCGAGGCAAAGACAGGCATGGAAATCCGCGTCACCGTACCGGGCCACATGCAGCGAGGCGGCAGCCCGTGTCCGTATGACCGTGTCCTTTCCACAAGACTCGGATCCGAGGCAGCACAGCTTATTCTGGACAAACAGTACGGCTACATGGTCGGAATGGTCAACGGAAAAGTAAAGAAAATTCCGCTGGGCGAGTGCGCCGGAAAATTAAAGACCGTAGATCCGAATGCACAGGAAGTCCTGCAGGCAAAACGGATGGGAATCAGCTTCGGCGATTGATGCGTTCCCGAAAAAAGGCAAGGAAAAAGAACGGAGGCCTTAAAGCAAGAAGAACAAGGTCTCCGTTCTTCTGTTGCACTGCTGTCCAAAAGAAACTGCCGGCGGCAGGCTTCCATGCCGATGCAATAAAAGGAGAAAAATTTTATGAGCTATACTGCTCTGTACCGAAAATTCCGTCCTTCCACCTTTGAGGATGTAAAAGGACAGGATCACATTGTAACAACATTAAAAAATCAGATCCGCGCGGACCGCATCGGTCATGCGTACCTGTTCTGCGGAACCCGCGGAACAGGAAAAACGACGATCGCCAAGATTCTCGCCCGCTCGGTCAACTGCGAACATCCCGTGGACGGAAGCCCGTGCAACGAATGTCCGACGTGTAAGGCGATTCTGGCGGGCGTTTCCACGAACGTCATCGAGATCGACGCGGCATCGAACAACGGTGTCGACAACATCCGTGAAATCCGTGAGGAGGTAGCCTACCGGCCGACACAGGGACGGTATAAAGTCTATATCATCGACGAGGTGCATATGCTTTCTACCGGAGCGTTCAATGCACTCTTAAAAACCCTGGAGGAGCCGCCGTCCTATGTCATCTTCATTCTGGCGACCACAGAGGCAAACAAAATCCCGGTGACGATCCTTTCCAGATGCCAGCGGTACGATTTCCGCCGCATCACGATCGACACCATTGCGGCGCGTCTTAGTGAACTGATGGAAAAAGAGGGCGTGGACGTCGAAGAAAAAGCCATCCGCTACGTCGCAAAGGCGGGCGACGGATCCATGCGAGACGCGTTAAGCCTCCTGGACCAGTGCATCGCCTTCTACCTCGGGCAGAAGCTGACGTACGATAAAGTCCTTGAGGTTCTCGGAACTGTTGATACCGAAATCTTCAGCCAGATGCTCCGCACGATCCTCGCCGGGGATGTAACGGGAAGCATCCGCACGCTGGAAACCCTTTTAAACCGCGGAAAAGAGCTGGGACAGTTCGTTACCGACTTTACGTGGTATCTGCGGAATCTGCTGTTGGTAAAAAGCGCAGATGAAACCGAAGAACTGCTCGACGTCTCTACAGAAAACCTGAAGCTCTTAAAAGAAGAGAGCACGATGGTAGACGATGAGACGCTGATCCACTATATCCGCGTTTTATCCGAGCTCTCCGGCCAGCTCCGCTATGCGGCGCAGAAGCGCGTGCTCGTTGAGGTGGCGCTCGTCAAACTCTGCAAACCGCAGATGGAGCAGAACCTCGAATCCGTGCTGGAGCGTCTTAGGATTCTCGAAGAAAAAATGGAGCGCGGAATCCCGATGATGGTGACAAATGCACCGGGAGCAGGAAACGGCAGTGCAGGAGGCTCCGGAGCGGCCGGAGACGGCTATGCGGCGGCAGAAACACCGCAGAGTGCACCGGCACCAGTGAAAGCCGCACCGGCGGATTTACAGCGCATCAGCGCGTCCTGGAAGGCAATTGTCGGCCAGACAAGCGGCATGTTCCGCCAGTTTCTGCAGAGCGCCGTTCCGAAATACAACAGCGAGACGGGCGACGCCAAACTGTTTGTTGAGTTTGCAGACCAGCTCGCATCCATCTACGTTGAGCGGCCGGAGGCAGCCGATGAGATCCGCACCATTATTGAACAGATGACTGGAAAAACCGTAGAGGTCCAGCTCATTTTAGCAGACCAGCATGCAAACGCCGCGCTCTCCACGATTTCCGTGGATGATGCACTGACGCAGGCGATTCATGGAATCCCGGTCGAGGAGGACGACGAGAGCGACTTCGACGACGGGGAAGAATAAATTAAAAACAAATTTTTCAGGAGGATATTACCATGGCAAAAAGAGGAGGATTCCCGGGAGGAATGCCGGGCAACATGAACAATCTGATGAAGCAGGCTCAGAAAATGCAGAAGCAGATGGAAGAGAACCAGAAAGCACTGGAGGAGAAAGAGTTCACTGCGACAGCAGGCGGCGGAGCCGTAGAAGTAACCATTTCCGGTAAAAAAGAAGTAACCAAAGTTAAAATCAGCGAAGATGCCGTAGATCCGGACGACGTAGAAATGCTCGAGGATCTGATCATGGCAGCAACCAACGAAGCACTGCGCAAAGTTGAGGACGAGGCAGCCAAAGCTATGGGCAAACTTGCCGGCGGACTCGGCAGCATGGGCGGAGGATTCCCGTTCTGATGGATTACTACAGCGGATACATCAATCAGTTGATCGAGCAGCTGTCCCATCTGCCTGGCATCGGTGTGAAAACCGCACAGAGGCTGGCATTTCATATCATGAATATGCCGGCCGACCAGGCAAAACGGCTGGCCGATTCGATCACAGAAGCAAAATCCCACGTTCAGTACTGCAAGTGCTGCCAGACGCTGACCGACAAAGAACTGTGCCCGATCTGTGCCAATGTCAAGCGCGATCACAGCGTGATCATGGTGGTGGAGACGACGCAGGATCTTGCGGCATATGAAAAAACCGGAAAATACGACGGCGTTTACCACGTCCTGCATGGAGCCATTTCCCCGATGCTGGGAATCGGGCCGGACGACATCCGGTTGAAAGAGCTGATGCAGCGTCTCCAGGGTGATGTCTCGGAAGTTATCGTTGCCACAAACTCCAGTCTGGAAGGCGAGACGACAGCGATGTACATCAGCAAGCTGATCAAGCCGACCGGCATCAAGGTAACACGGATTGCGAGCGGTGTTCCGGTGGGCGGCGATCTGGAAAATATTGACGAAGTCACCCTTCTGCGTGCGTTAGAGGGCAGAACGGAGCTGTAATTATGGGCAGAAAAAAAGTGACATCCAGTGATGTCGCAGCAGCCTCAGGCGTATCCCAGGCGACGGTCTCCATGATTCTGAACCGGCGGGAAAACGTTTCGTTCTCGCGGGAAACAGTAGAAAAAGTGGAGGCGGCGGCAAAAGAGCTGGGCTACCAGATTCCCCGGCGGAAGATGAGAAGAGAGTCGAACGGCAACAAGCTGATCGTCGTCTTCTGTCCGACGCTGACGAATCCTTACTATGTGATGTTGCTGCACGGCATCGAAGAAGTTGCAAAAGAGAAGAATTACGGGGTCTTTGTCTGCAATACGCAGAGGGATCTGAAAATCGAAGAGAATTATCTTCGGATGATGAAGAGTGTGCGCCCGCGCGGCATTATCTATACCTGCAATCCGAGCAGAAGCTGCAAGGAAAAAGTGGAGGAGCTGGCCGCGGAGATTCCGCTTGTCATCATCAACAACCGAGAAGAGCTGCTGGAAATTGATGCGGTCGAGCTGAACAATGCAAAACCCGGCAGGCTGATGGCACGCCACCTGCTGGAACTGGGACACCGGCATGTGGCGTTTGTTTCACCTCCGCTGACTTCCAAACAGGGCCAGCGCCTGAAACGCGTGGAGGGCTTTGTGCGCGAGTTTGAGGAGGCAGGATACGGCCACGGCGTGATCGTCAAATCGGCGGATGAGGACCTCGACGAGGTGATCCCGAGCATGGATTCTGAGTACAAGATGGGCTATTATCTGACGAAGGAACTGCTGCGGGAGGACAAGAACCTTACGGCAATCGTCGGCATGAATGATATGATCGCGTTCGGGATCATGGACGCCGTGCTCGAGAGCAAACTGCGCATTCCGGCGGATATTTCCGTAGTGGGATGTGACAACACCGTCTATTCCAGCTTCCGCTCGATTTCCCTGACGACGATTGACCACTATGTGCCATTGAAGGGCCGCGATGCGTGCGATATCATCCTGCGGAAAATCCAGTCTCTTCGGGAAAGCCAGGACGGCAATGAACCCTTAAGCACGTATCATGTCGAGTATGAGCCGAAACTGATCGTGCGGCGCAGCACTTCGTATGCAAGAACCGAAAAATTAAAAAATAAATAGGACGGCTGAAATTATTATTAATAATTTTGAATAAAACAGCTCCGACGCAAACCGGGAAAACACAAAGAAAAGGAAAAACCGGAAAAAATGAGAAAAAATCCGCCAGAGTAATTTATAAAATAGTATTTATAAATAATAAAATTAATTAATAAAAATGAGGCCGACTTGACGGAAAAACCAAACATATCTATACTGGAGATAACAGAAAAACGGAGCCGTTCTGCGGAAAACAACAGGCCCCGAAACCTTACGAAAGTATGAATATGGGAGGAAAAACAACATGAGATTTTTCATCGACACAGCAAAAGTAGAGGACATTAAAAAAGCAAACGACATGGGCGTTATCTGCGGCGTTACCACCAACCCGTCCCTGATCGCAAAAGAAGGACGTGACTTCAAAGAGGTCATCAAAGAGATCACCGAGATCGTAGACGGACCGATCAGCGGCGAGGTAAAAGCTACCACAACAGATGCAGAAGGCATGATCAAAGAAGGCCGTGAGATCGCAGCCATCCATCCAAACATGGTTGTTAAAATCCCGATGACCGTAGAAGGACTCAAAGCTGTTAAAGTTCTGAGCGCAGAGGGCATCAAGACAAACGTAACCCTGATCTTCTCCGCAAACCAGGCACTTCTGGCTGCAAGAGCAGGTGCAACTTATGTTTCCCCATTCCTTGGAAGACTCGATGACATCAGCACCCGCGGCGTTGATCTGATCCGTGAAATCGTTGAGATCTTCGACGTAGCCGGCATCGACACCGAGATCATCGCAGCAAGTGTCCGCAACCCGATCCACGTAACCGACTGCGCACTGGCTGGTGCAGACATTGCAACTGTTCCATACAACGTAATCGTACAGATGACCAAACATCCTCTGACCGACGCCGGAATCGCAAAATTCCAGGCTGACTACAAAGCTGTATTCGGCGAATAAGACCTAAACATGATTGCATAAAAGCTGGAAATATGGTATTGTGAACAAAGTGAACAATAGCGATATTTCCAGCTTTTGATTCCGATTCAACTAAACAAGGAGAAAAGACATGAACAAGTTAGAACTTCAGAAGACGGCCAATGAGATCCGCAAAGGGATCGTCAGCGGCGTTCATGCAGCAAAGGCCGGCCATCCGGGCGGATCTCTGTCTGCAGCCGATATTTTCACGTATCTGTATTTTGAAGAAATGAACGTGGACCCGAAAAATCCAAAAGATCCGGACCGCGATCGTTTTGTACTTTCGAAAGGCCACACAGCGCCGGGACTGTATGCAGCACTGGCTGAAAAAGGTTATTTCCCGAAAGAAGATCTGCTGACCCTTCGCCATCTTGGATCTTATCTGCAGGGACATCCGGATATGAAACATATCCCGGGCGTTGATATGTCAAGCGGTTCCCTCGGACAGGGAATCTCCGCAGCAGTCGGAATGGCACTCGGTGCAAAACTGCAGAACAAAGCATTTCGTGTTTATACACTTCTTGGCGATGGTGAAATCCAGGAAGGTCAGGTCTGGGAGGCAGCCATGTTTGCCGGAGCAAAACATCTGGACAACCTCGTTGTGATCGTAGACAACAACGGACTTCAGATCGACGGAAACGTAGCAGATGTCAACAGTCCGTACCCGATCGACAAAAAATTCGAGGCATTCAACTTCCACGTAATCAACGTAGCGGACGGCAACGATTTCGATCAGCTGAAAGCTGCATTTGATGAGGCGCGCACCGTAACAGGCATGCCGACCGCCATCATCACAAAGACCGTAAAAGGAAAAGGCGTTTCCTTCATGGAGAACCAGGTAGGCTGGCACGGAAAAGCTCCGAACGATGAAGAATACGCAATTGCTATGGCAGAACTGGAAAAGGCAGGTGAAGCGTTATGTCAGAAGTAAAGAAAATCGCAACAAGAGAAAGTTACGGTAATGCACTGGTTGAACTTGGCGCAGAGCATGACAATCTGATCGTACTCGACGCTGACCTTGCAGCAGCAACCAAGACTGGTGTGTTCAAAAAAGCATATCCGGACCGTCACATCGACTGTGGTATCGCAGAATGTAATATGATGGGAATCGCTGCCGGCCTTTCCACCACAGGCATCGTTCCGTTCGCAAGCACCTTCGCGATGTTTGCCGCAGGCCGTGCGTTTGAGCAGGTACGCAACTCCATCGGATACCCGCATCTGAACGTAAAAATCGGTGCTACCCATGCCGGAATTTCCGTAGGAGAAGACGGCGCAACACATCAGTGCAACGAGGATATCGCCCTGATGAGAACCATCCCGGGCATGGTCATCCTGAACCCGGCAGATGATGTAGAGGCAAAAGCCTGCGTGAAAGCAGCTTATGAATACAACGGACCGGTTTACCTTCGTTTCGGACGTCTGGCAGTGCCGGTGATCAACGACAGACCGGATTACAAATTTGAGCTCGGAAAAGGCGTTGTTCTCCGTGAAGGCAAGGATGTCACCATCGTTGCAACAGGCCTTTGCGTAAGCTCCGCTCTGGAAGCAGCAGAGAAACTTGCCGCAGACGGCATTGATGCCAAGATCATCAACATCCACACCATCAAACCGCTGGATGAGGAGCTGATCGTTGCAGCAGCAAAAGAGACCGGCAAAGTCGTAACCGTAGAAGAGCACTCGGTGATCGGAGGACTTGGAAGCGCAGTCTGCGATGCACTGGCAGAGAAATGCCCGGTTCCGGTGAAAAAAATCGGTGTACAGGACGTCTTCGGAGAGTCCGGCCCGGCAGCCGCTCTTCTTGCAAAATACAAACTCGACGGCGAGGGCGTTTACGAGCAGGTAAAAGAGTTCTGTAAATAAGATTTTTCGAAATAAATGACAAAAGAAAACAGGCAGAGGCCACACCGGAAAATGGTGCAGTCTCTGCCTGTTTTGCTGTCTGCAGTTTTTCTTAAAGCAGAAGTTCGCTTGTCCCGGCCGCCTCAAGTTCCCGGCAGGCGAGCAGGATTCCCTGCGAGATGGATTCCGCCATATGGAAAATCGTGGCAAGCCGGGTTGTCTGCAGAAGAAGCTGTTCAAAACTGCCCGATACATTCACAATGCCTGTGATAAAAATATCCCCGACCTCGGGCAGCGTCTTCCCTGCCCCCGCGCCCGGCCGGATCGCCCCGTTTCCGATCGTGATGTATCCCTGATGACGCCGCGAACCAAGCGAAGCATCAATCGCAACGAGCAGTGCCTCCGGGTGGCGGGAATGGATGTACGAAATCCGGTCCGGTAGATTCAGGGCGTGCACCGGGTCATCCAGCGTTCCATAGACATGAAAAATGCGGCTGCAGTACGGCGAAAGCTGGTACCCGATCAGCGGTCCTAAGGAATCCCCAGTGATCCGGTCGCTTCCGATGCAGAGAAATACCAGTTCACGGAACATGCGTCCGTCCTTTTGAATGCAGTAAGAAAACAGCGACGCCAGCTCTTCGCTGGCGCTGCGGCTTCGCTCATTGATGTAGTAAACTTCGGCGTCTTTTTTTCGAAACATGACCGGTACCTGCCTTTCAGAAGAATCATCCACAGTTTAACCGTATATGGTATAAACTATTCCTGCAATGAAAAAAACATGACATGCCCTCCGGTGCAGAAAAACGGGAAAACAGTCGGAAAAAACCGTGACAGCCCTGCCCCAAAACGATCTTTTTCGCGGAACATCCGTGATAAAGTAGGCAAAAAGGGGTGAAAAGCATGATTGAGATTGTCTATAAAGAAAACAAAGAGCAGGCGAACGGCAACGAGGGATACTTTCATCTGCCGAAAAATATCCGCCAGGTCGGTGATACGAACGGCAGGGAGCGGATTTATCTGGAAGATTATGTCGGAACCTTTCTGAAAAAATATTTTTCCGCACCAGAGGGACGTGCCGCCATGCTGTTCGGTGAATTTAAGTGGGCGGACGGAATTTCCTACTTTTTTATCCGCAGCGCGGCCGCGATTCATACGATGGAGCCGGCGCCGGATCACCTGGTCTTCGATGATGCAGTATGGACGGAGGTCCACGATGTGATGGAAAAATATTTCAAAAACCAGCAGATCCTCGGCTGGGCACTTTCTCTTCCGGGATACGGGGAGGATCTGAATGAACAGATCATCCGAGCGCATCTGAACCACTTCGGCGGAAATGACAAGACGCTGTTCCGCGTCAACGGACAGGAAAAAGAGGAAACCTTCTATACGTACGAGGGCGGCACCCTGCGGAGCACGGGAGGCTTTTACATTTATTATGAAAAGAATGAGCCGATGCAGTCGTATCTGATCGATCAGAATCAGAACCGGTCGATCGAAAACGGAGAGAGCGTGCCCGACCGCGCTGTCAGCGATTTTCGGAAGATGATTGAGGAGAAGAGCGGGGAGGAGCCGGAACACGATCACAGAAAGCCGATCCTCTATGCGATGACAGCATGCGCGGCTGCGGCGCTTCTTGTGACGGTGACGCAGAAATACGGAGATGCGCTGCCGTTTCCGGGGAAAACAAAGGAGCAGACGGTAGCAGTGGCGGGAAACGTACAGGGAGAGAAGACACAGACGGCGGAGAGTGCAGCGGAAGCATCAGCGGCGGAAGAGGGAAACACAGGGGAAAATACTTCGACACCGGAAAGCACAGGAACGGAACTGGAAACGGAAAATGAGAGCGGGAGCGCGGCGGTAAGTGAGGAGCAGAATTTATCCGGAACGGATCCGGCAGGCAGCGGAGAGCAAAGCACATCCGGCGGGGAGCAGACTGGTGCAGCGGAGAACAATACCGGTACGGTGCAGACAGATCCAGCACCGGGAGCAGAGCCATCGTCCGCCCCGGGAACTGCTTCCGGCAGTGAGACGGCAGAAACCGCCGCGCAGGTCTGGCAGGAGTACACCGTACAGAAGGGGGACAGCCTCTCGAAAATCAGTGAGAGATATTACGGAACGATGAGCAGAGTGAAAGATATCTGCGAACTGAACCAGATCGCGGTGGAAGATCTCATATATGCGGGGCAGAAAATATACCTCCCAAAATAGAGAAAAATATGGTACACTAGAGCGGAATCAAACTGCGGCCGAAAGGGCGGCAGAAAATAAGTCCGAAAAGAACATAAGGGGAATGAAAATGGACGGAAAAAACAGAGAAGAACAGGAGAACGGAGCAAAAGTCCGGGATCTTGAGGAGTATAAAGCAGAAAACAGAAAAAGAAAACGCAGACGCCGGATCACCGTTGGAATCCTTGCAGGAGCCATTCTCGCGGCCGGAATTGGTACAGGGGTATGGCTTCAGCTGCGTACTTTTCAGGGATACGACACAGTACAGGCAACAGAGACCGAGGACACCGATACGTATATGTTTCAGAAATCCGGAAATAAGATCGTGCGCTACGGTATCGACGGCATCGAACTGCGCGACCGGGAAAATCAGACCCTCTGGAGCGATCATTATACCATGGAAAATCCGCAGATGATATCCTGCGGCGATGCAATTGCCATTTACGATAAAAACGGAACCAAAATTGTTGTATACGATGCCGATGGAAAGGCCGGCGAAATTACCGCGTCGTATCCGATCGTGAAAGCATCCGTTGCAGGCCAGGGCGTCGTTGCGGCGATTCTGGAAAACAACGGGGAGAGCTGGATCAAATACTATAATACCGATGGAACGGAGATCGCCTCCTCTCACCCGAACATGGACAGCCCGGGCTATCCGATGGATCTCTCACTTTCCGCGGACGGACTCTGGATGGCGGTTTCCTACGCTTACGAAGACGGCGGCAAGATGAAATCACAGGTCGCTTTCTACAATTTCGGAAGCAGGGGCGAGGATCTGGTGGACAATCTTGCAAGCTCATCGAGCTACACCGATATGCTGTGCCCGCAGATCGAAACCGCGGGAACATCCTCATGGGTTGCCTTCTTTGACAACGGCTTCCGCGTTTATGAAGGAACAAACAAGCCGAAGGAAACGGTGAGCGTATCGGAAGATGGAGAAATTTTAAGCTGCGCGTATGCGGACGACCGCGTGGTTCTGATTCTGCGCGGGGAGAGCGACGATCATCCTTACCGGATGAAAATCTACAATCTGAAAGGAAAGCAGCTTGCGGATGAAAATCTGGATTTCTATTACCAGAACCTTCAGATAGAAGAAAAACAGATTCTGCTGACGAACCGGCAGGAGCTGTGTGTATATACCTTAAATGGAAGAAAGAAGTACAGCGGCGTGGTCAGCGAAACACAGATTCACGAGATCCTCGGCATGGGGCAGAACCGGTATCTGCTCGCGGAGGAGGACGGCGTTTCGATGATCCGGCTGAAATAGGAGAAGAAAAACATGAATTGGCTGAGATACGTATTACTTGCGGTGTGTATTCTTTCCGCGCTGGCTGGATATCGAAAGGGGCTGGTCCGGACAGTGCTGTCCATGGTGTCCCTGATTCTGGTGACAGGACTGGCGATCTGGATGAATCCGTATGTAACGGATGTGCTGAATGAGCGGACAACGCTGCCGCAGTATGTGGAGAAGAAATGTTTAGAGACATTTGAAAACAATGAATTTCTGTCGGGGGAAAACCAGGATGTGCAGAAGAAATGGCTGGAGAGCATGGGCGTGCCGGAGGAGCTGGTGAACCAGATCCTCGGAAGCGGCGCGGTGCGGGAGTACCAGGAGGAACAGCTGCACAGTTTGGCATCCTACGCGGCGAAGGCGGTATCGGAAAAGATTATGAAAGGGATTGCTTTCTTTCTGACGCTGGTGCTTGCCGTTGTTTTCGTGACGATTGCGGTGAAAATTGTGGAATTGATTGCGGAGATTCCGGGGATCAGCTTTTTGAACCGCATGGGAGGAGCAGGACTTGGTGTCGTGCGTGCGGTGCTGTGGATCTGGATTTTCTTTGCGGTGGTGTACTGCTTTCAGGCGACACACTGGGGGAATGTATGCATGAAGCAGATCCAGGGCGATATGGCGCTGGCATGGATTCGGGAGAATAATCCGGTGCTGATGCTGTTGAAGAATGTATTATAAGATGAGAAAAAACGGTTCCTTGTGGGGCCGTTTTTTGGTGGGAGGGGGGACGAGGAAAAGCGGGCGTCGTGTGGGCGGCGGATGCGGTGGGAGGGGAGAAACGTGCCGGGGTGCGGGGCTGTGATTTGGGTGGGGCGGAGACCTTGGCGTGGATGGGACGGAACGGGGGAGCACCGAGACAATTCGTCAGGAAAACTGATGTTTTCCCGACTCAGTGTCTCTTGAAATCCGGCTTTGTGAGCCGGATTTCATCTCCCCCGTTCCGTCCCGTCCGCGTCAGGTTCCGCTCCCACCCAAATCAATGCCCCGCGCCCCGGCACGTTTCTCCCCTCCCACCGCATCCGCCGCCCACACGCCGACCGCTTTTTCTCTGAAGTTGAGAGCGGAAGAATCTGCTAGATAGAAGGGGATAAGAATGGAAATGAAAGAACAAATAGGATATTAGTGGAAAAAGTTGAGAGTTGTGGAAAATATGGGGGTTGAACTGATATGAAAAGAAATATCTATAAATATACGTATTTATATAAAAAAAATTACATGTTTTTGTGAAAAAAATATTTATGTGAATTTATAATGAATAAAAACTGAAAATATGTACAAAAAGCACATTGAAAAAAGAAGAAATATAGATATAATGTAAGTATGTAGACGAAAAAGAAAAGCTGAACAAGACTATTTGCATATGAAAAATAAAAAAAACGATGGAAAATATGTAATTATAGATGACGGGACAGCAGGGGGGCTGTTTCTGAGTGAGAATGAATACTATGTTGATGAGAATAAAAAAGTTGTTTTGTGCAATTCTGAAAAAAAAGATAATCTGTTTAGAAAGAGATATAAACTAACACATGGCGATAAGTGTTATAGTATCATCAAATATTTTTGCCCAGAGGTAGAATTTATCTCTATAAAAATTATGGAAACAGGGGAAAGAGGTAGCATTGATTCATTCAAAGCGGCGTTAGAATGGTGCTTAAAAGAAAAGATAAAACTTGTGCATATGAGTGTTGGAACAACAAATTATATAGATGCAAAAAAGATAGAAAATATTATAAAACAAATGGTTTCTAATAAAATGATATTATGTGCAGCGCTATCAAATACAAACTTTCCTACATGGCCGGCATGCTTTGATGGGGTTTTCGGGGTAAGAAATTATATTGCTAAATTGCAGGAAAAAGAAATTTCGGTGTCTAAATCATTTCCTTTTTCGGAAATGAATTCGATACAGTTAAATTTTGATGACGTTTTAAAGAAGATTGTTGGGAAAGAATACAAATCAAATAGTTTTGCAGCTCCGATTATTACTGTGCTTTTGATATGTTATTTAAGGAAAAATAAAAAAGGTTCATACCAAGATGCAAAAAAATTTATTATGAATCATATAAACAAATGTATCTATGAAAAAGAATTGGAATGGAATGGGATTGTGAATAATAAAGCGTGGTCAATTCCGATAATTTTAACACGTACTGTTATTGGGGCAAAGTTGTTATATGAGTGTTTTGGGAAGGAAGACTATGAGTGTATAGTATTAACATCAGAAAAGAACCTAAAAGAGTCTTGCGTGGCAGAAATTCCATTAGAATTTTATACGCATGGGAATGTGACAGAGACGTTAATAATGGCAGTAAATACAATATACAATCCAGATGTGCTTATTATTCAAACGGATAAAAATATATTTGAAAGTAATAGTTTGATAGATTTTGAGGTTTTTGATAAAAAAGGATGGAATGTGAAAACAAGGATGGAGCAAATGCAGTTTGAAAATTGTTATAACGCATATAAATGGATAATAATGCAACTTTTAGACGACTAAAATTTACTGGATTACTTTTGCGATCGCAATGGGTAATAAAATTATGCTCGAAGGGAGGTATTCAAATGAAGAAAACGCTTAAAAAGAAAGAACATAAGGGAAGAAATAATGTGAGTGTTTATGCAAATGGACCGTGTTCATGCACATGCTTTTCTACGTGTGGGTCTGCCTATGTTCAGAAAGCTCAGGCGCAGAATCAGTTATACACAAGTGTATTTGGATCTAATGCTAATCACTAAAATGTAAGAAAGATGAGGGCAGCTACAGTGTTAATTAGTGGTAGTCCTCATTTTAATTAGAGGATAAGTTTAAAAGTTGATTTAAGCATTATAAAAAATCGTTTAAGAATATGGCTAGAAGTATTATAGATCCTTTGAAATAGCGTTTGTTAAAATGTTGATATGTTTGTTGTAGAGTAAAAATGCTGACAATAGTAGATTTGATGAAAGAGAATAGAAATGATAGAAGAAAAAGTGAAAGATATATTAAAGAAATATAGAAATTTAGAACAGAAAAAAGACTGGAAAAATCAAAAGCTTTTAGGAAATGATCTAAAATTCAGCGCAAGAGATTTGATAAATGTATATGTGGAGTTAGAAAAAGAATTTGATATTCATTTTAAGGAAAAAGATATTGTGGCTGGAAAATTTGATACATTTGATGACATAATAAAATTGATTAACAAAGAAATAGCATATAAAACAAGAGGAAAAGAACATGCATAAACCATTTATTCATTGTTTCAAAACTGCAAAAGAATATTATGTATATGATGTGAATACTGATAAAATTATTCAGGTGTCTTTCGAAACATATAATTTTTTGGAAAACAATATTTGGGATGAAAAAGCGGAAAGAGAAATAGAAAAGCTAATAAATGAAGGATATTTGAAAAGAACGCGGGTAGAAGAGGTAAAACATTTTGCTACGGACTTTTTAGAATCTTATTTAGAAAATAGAATGAATCAGTTAGTTTTGCAAGTGACACAAAAATGTAATTTGCGTTGCAGTTATTGTGTTTATTCTGGTGATTACAAAAATAGAAATCATAGTCAAAAAGAAATGAGCTGGGAAACTGCAAAAGAAGCAGTAGATTATTTGTATGGGCATTCGATGTCTAGCGAAGACATATATATATCATTTTATGGCGGAGAGCCATTATTAATGTTCAGATTGATAAAAGAAGTAGTTGAGTATGTGAAGAGAGAATATTGCCAAAGAACGGTACATTTTAATTTGACCACTAATGGAACGTTGTTTACACCAGAAATTGTTCAGTATTTTATTAAAAATAATATACAAATTATGTTTAGTTTGGATGGGCCTAAAGAAGTGCACGATAAAAATAGAATATTTGCAGGAAGTAATAGAGGATCATTTGAAAAATTGAGAGATAGCATGAAAATGATATATAGTATGGACAGAAAATATTATAAAAAAAATGTGTCTTTCAACACAGTGTTAGATCCCCAAAATGAGTTAAGAACAATATATGAGTTTTTGGATAAAGATAGGCTGATTTCGAAAAATTTGAGTAGAATATCTGTTTTGAATGATAATTATACGGATAAACAATGTGAATTTAGCGGAGAATTTGTTGAAGAACAGGAATATGAATATTTTAAATGTTTTCTTTCAAAATTAAAACGAATTAATGAAAAATTTGTGGCTAGAGCAGTAAAAGAAGAATTTGATAATGAAATGAGAGAAATTAAACAACATGAGGAAAAAATGCAAGAAGAGATTTCAAAGGTAAATCATCATAGTGGTCCCTGTATTCCAGGCGCGAAAAAAATTTTTGTAACAGCAGAAGGAAATATATATCCGTGTGAGCGAGTGAGTGAAATATCAGAAGTTTCCAAAATAGGTGATATAAAAAAAGGAATAGATAAAAACAAAGTGTTAAATTTGCTAAATATAGAACGATATTCGCAAGACCGGTGTAAGGATTGTTGGGCATATCAACATTGCACAATTTGTATAGCATGTGCAGATGACACTAAAAATATTTCAAATAAAGAAATAGAAAAACATTGCTGGAAGGTTAGAGGGGGATTTGAAGAGGCAATGAAAAATTACTGTACTTTAAAAGAACTTGGTTATAAATTTGAGGAGTATGAATGAAAATGTTAAAAAGAGTAGGTATATTTCCGGTAGATCAAGAAAGTATAACACTATTTGAGAACATACATGAATGTAGATATGGTGAAATTATGCATATTGCTTCAATAAAAGCATGGGGACTTTGCGGGAAAAAAATTCAACGTTGTGATGGTAGTGAGATAATAATAGAGGAGGGAATAGGTAATATTATAAAAGAATGTGAAGTGTTAATTCTTCTTGAAAGTTGGCACGATGCATCGCCTGAATATATAAAGAGCGTGGTGAAAACAGCAAAGCAGAAATCCATAACGATAGTTTCTATTAATAATATCAGGAACAGTTTAGAGATAGATCAGCATTATGAAAATGTCGTTGTTGCTAAAAAATTAAAAATTCAAAAAAAGTGTGACGATTTAAGAGTAAGAAAGATAAATATTCCGGTTATTTGCGTTTTGGGTTTGACACAAAATAGTGGAAAATTGAAAATGGAATTAGAACTGCAAAAATGTTTGAAACAAAAAGGATATAAAGTTGCAGCAATTGTTTCTGGATTAAATGGATTAATTGGGAAAGATACATTTTGCTTTGAAAAGAAATATTTAAATGGGAAAAATAGGAATGAAGAGATAATTATAAATATAAATGCGGCTGTAAAGCGGTTAGAACAAGATTATGATATTGTAATTGTTGGGATACCAGGAGCATGTCTCTCGTTTAATCCACAATATTCTAATGATTTTGGCATTACTACACAATTGTTTATGTGTGCAATAGAACCAGATTATAGTGTTTTGATGCTACCATATATGCGCTATGAAGAAGCGTTTATTAGTCATGTTAAAGATGAGGTTCAAAAAAGATATGATATTACAATTAATGATATTGGAATATCAGAATTTGCAATTGATATGGATGCGAGTTTTGAACAAAAAAAGATGTGTTTTTTAAAATTAATTGACAAGGAAAGGGATTTTGAGCATTTGAAAAAAATATCAGTTGTTGATATTAAAAGTGATTCTCAAATAGAAAAATTGAGCGATAGGATTATTTGGACACTTGAAAATTAAACATAAGCTTGTCGCATTTTGAAATATATAGGGGGAAGAAAGAATATGTTGAAAAGAGCGAGCAGAAAATTAAGAAGTACTCCTGCGAAAACATTGATGTATATCATACTGTTTTTAGTACTTTTCCTGGCGATATTTTCTATGCTGATGATTGGAATTGCAAGTGGAAATAAAGTGAAAAGAGCACAGGAAACATTGGCCAACTCTATTACTCTGCGCGGGCCGGCCGAGGGAGAAGCTGGAAAATCATGTACTGTATATGCGATCCCGTCCGCAATCGTAGAAAAGTTCATTGACAGCAATTATGTTCAGGGGTACACCATGGAAGCGGGAACATATTGGCTTGATCCGGTGGATACGGAAACATATATCAGCGAGGAGACACAACAGCGCCTAAAAGGTTATCTGAAAGATTCAGGCATGTATACGATGACGGCTGTTGGAACACTGGACTGCGCATACGATACCTATTTTCTGGCAAAGGGTTACAGGATTGTGGAAGGAAGCGGACTGAGCTACGGAGAACGGGGCAAATACGAAGCTGTGGTAGGAGAAAAATACGCCGAAAAAAATCATCTCCATGTGGGCGATACTGTTAAATATAAAATGGAGCAGGGAACGATCGAATACTATAAAGTAAGTGCCCCGGAAGAAATTAGTTTCAAAATTCGAGGCATTTACAGAACTCCAGAGGTTTATCAGTCCGATTCCGTTGTGAATGACTGGCACAATAATTTAATTTTTATTCCACTGGATATTTTCTGCGAGTATTCTATGAAAGCATTAAAAATTCAAAATGTGGGATTTAATACAGTTACGGTCTATTTGAAAGATACAAAATCAGTTGAACCATTCATAGAAGAAACAAAAAACAAAATAAAAATAGGAAGTGTGGATGATGTTGTACAGACCGATGAAAATGGAATACGTTCCAGCGTAAAGCCAATGGTAATATCACAGCAGGATTTGGAATCTGGAGAATGGTCCTATCAGTTGATTCGAAACAAGGAATGGTATGAGATGGTTGCGAAACCTGTTGAAAAATTGAATCGTCTGATAGGATATATGATCGTAGGATTTGTGACTGCCGGAATTTTACTGTTCGGCATTCTGACCAGCCTGTCAGTCAAAGGGCGAAAACGTGAGATTGGAATTTTACTTTCGATGGGGGAACACAGAAAAAGGATTTTAGGACAGTTCGTTTTGGAGAATTTGGTTCCGGTTTTGATTGCCCTGGTTTTTGCGGCGCTGTGTGCGACACCAACAGCAGAGTATTTCGCAGATCGGATGATTTCGAATCAGGCTGAGAAAGTGGAGCAGGAAAATGAAGATCTGTCGGGAAATATTAAAAACGCGCTCCCGACAAGCGAAATAGCTGCGTATGAATCAACGGGAGTAACTGTTGATACGGATTTGTCCATTGAGTGGAACTGGAAAATCATGACGGGGATGATTCTTGGTATTTTAGATCTTTTCCTTTTGATATTAATTCTGCAAGTCGGCAAAATAACTAGAGAAAGCCCGGCATCTATATTGCTGGACAGAAAGTAGGTGTTCATGAAGAAAAAAAGAATGATAATGATCGTAGCGATGGTTCTGGTGCTGGTATGGCGGGAAGACGTTTTTGCAGTGGAATCTGGAACGACACAGGTTTCGCTACAGGCAGACTGGCTCCAAGAGGGAGATTACCAGTATAGCGTGGAAGAAGATGAAACTGTAACTTTACGAAACTATATCGGGACGGAAAGCGTGATTGTCACACCGAAAGAAGTAGGTGGGAAAGAAGTGACGAGAATCGGAGATTCCTGCTTTTTGAGAAAAACGGATCTTCGGGCAGTGCAGATATCCGAAGGCATTGTTGAAATCGGGGAATCTGCCTTTGCGGAAGATGGTCAGTACAGTGATACAACTGCTGGGTTTATCAGCATTGTAATGCCAAAAACACTAAAAAAGGTAGGAAAAAGCGCATTTCAGGGAACTAGAATCACACAGATTTATTTTTATGATGGTTTAGAGAGCATTGGTGATAATGCCTTTATGTATTGCTCTTCTTTGTCAAAAATACGGATTCCAGATAGCGTGGAGAAAGTAGGACAATTTTTATTTTTGGGAGCTGGAAAACCCTATGAAGAAAGTCAAGATAGTGCGATGAAGATTTTTGGCGGAAAAATAGCGGAAGAACTTGCAAAAGATAATCAAAGAGCCGAATATGGTGGTGAAGAAATGCAGGAAATTTCGATCCAGTATTGGCTTGAGAAGAAGGAGAATGAAACGAAAGAAGAGGTTATAGGACAAAAATATTTTGATAAAAATGATACAGGCTTTGAAAAAGTATTTTTTAAGGCTCCTTCGAGTGGAGAAAAGCAAAGTGGGAAAATAGTCTGGATGGACATATTTCTTGGGGTGTGTATGGTTGGACTAATAGGAATCAGTGTTTGCTTAAAGGATTAAAAATATTATATTTGTGAACAATGAAGAAAATAATAGAGAATAATAAATGTTTATATTTTTTAAAAGAGTTACTCAAATATAAAAAAGAAATAGGTATTTTGAGTATAAGCACTATTGTTTCTACAGTAACTGTATTTCTGCAACCATTATTGATAAAACAGATCACAGACATCGGAATACTCGAAAAAAATATGCCCCAAATTGTTAATGGAGTAGCCGGTTTATTTGTTTGTGTGCTGGTATATTTAATGATTGAAGTTGTGCAGGCAAAAACTTTTGCAGAAATACATAATTCATTCTATAAGAACTTGTATTGCAATGTATTTCGAAAATTATTGCATTTAAAAAAACATTATTTTCAAATGAAAAATAGTATGGAAATAGTGCAAATGTTACAATGCGATGTATCTCAGGTTGCGTCTATGACAGATAGATATGTAGTGATGAGCTTTTCGTATGTTTTTCGTGTAATTAGTGGACTTGCTGGACTTATGCTGTTGAGTCCTGAACTGTTATGCATTGTAGTGATAGTAATTCCAGTGAAATACGTGTTAGTAAAATGTCTTGCTAAAAAGCGTGAGAAAAACATGAAAATGTATATTCAAGTTGAGCAACAATTTGGAGGATGGCTTGGCGATACAATTAATACTGTGGAAGAAATTAAATTGTGGAATCTATATGAATTAAGAAAATGCGAATTTTTAAAACAGATTTGTAAATCGTTAGCGGTTGAAATGAAAGGAACCATGATTGAGACATGGAATATTTTTGGGGATGCTGTTTTAGAGTGGGGTGTAACAATTCTTATTTATTTAGTTGGTGGATATTTGGTGTTCGTGGGAAAAATTTCCATAGGTTCAGTTTTTGCTTTTGTTTCTTATTCTAGTTATGTTACAAGACCGGTAAATAGTTTAATTGATCTGCGTATGCATTTTGCAAGTGTCAAACCGTCCGCTGAACGACTTTATACATTTTTGAATATGGAAGAGGAACGAAGTGGAAGTAAAAGAGTGGAAAAAGAGATTTCGCCAATATTAGAATTTAAAAATGTGAGATTTCAGTATACAAAGGATAGGGAAGTGTTAAAGAAAGTATCTTTTAAACTTGAGCCGGGAGAAAAAGTGGCTATTATTGGAAAAAATGGAAGTGGAAAATCAACAATTTTGGAATTACTATTACGATTTTATGAACCGGAAGAAGGAGAAATTTTATGTAATGGTGAAAATATAAAAGTGCTAAAATTATCAGAATACCGAAGCCTTTTTTCTGTTGTGAGTCAGAAATCAGCGTTGTTTTTGGGGGACATTGTGCAGAATATAGATTTGGAGGGGAAAGCAGACAGACAAAAACTGAATGAGGTACTAAGGAAAAGTGGCGTGAAAAAATACTTGCAACGTTTTCCAGAAAAAGAAAAAACACAAATAGGAGATGATGGAGCATTTCTTTCAGGAGGAGAAAGACAAAAGCTTGTGGTTGCACGGGCACTATTGAAAGATGCGCCGGTTATGCTTTTTGATGAAGCGTCCAGTGGATTTGATGTAGAAGCCAATGAATATCTTTATAAAATTATAACAGAAGAAATGCCGGAAAAATCTGTGATTTTTATTACACATCATTATGATAAACTGGAAAAATTTGATAAAGTATATTTGGTAAAAGATGGGTTTCTTACGGAAGTGAGAACTGGAAAAATGTAGAGGCGACTAGATTATAGTAGAAAGGAACAATATGGCAGAACTGGAATTAAAAGAGGTAAGCTATTTTTACGAGAGCGGCGGAAAGAGAATTGATATTTTGGATAAAGCCAGCTATTCATTTGAGAAGGGTACTCTTTACACGATTGTTGGTCCTTCTGGATCGGGGAAAACAACGACGCTGACTTTGGCGGGTGCGCTGGAAGAACCTAAGAGCGGCTGCGTGTGCTTTGAAGGAAAAGATATCCGGGAAATTGGCTATACAAGATATCGAAACAGCAAGATTGGAATTGTGTTTCAGGCGTATAATCTGCTGCCTTATCTGACCCCGCTGGAGAATGTGCTGGCGGCAATGGAAATTACGTCAAATCCGATTAAAAACAAAAAAGAACGGGCGCGGGAACTTCTGACACGAATGGGAATTACAGAAGATCAGATGAACCGCAATATCAATAAACTTTCAGGAGGCGAACAGCAGCGCGTAGCGATTGCGCGTGCGATTTCGACAAATGCAGAGGTGATTCTTGCGGATGAGCCGACGGGAAATCTGGACGTTGATACGGCGGCTGGCATTGTGAAAATTTTCAAAGAGCTGGCTCATGAAGATAAGAAATGTGTAATAGCAGTTACACATTCGGAAGCATTTGCCGCGGAGGCAGATGTGGTGGTACGGCTGGAAAAGAAAAAATTGCAGGATTAAACATGAGGGGGAGGGAAAGTTTTTATGAACTGGATCAAAAGAGCATTTCGCAGTATTTCTTATCATAAAAAAAATACAATTCTGATGTTTTTAAGTTTCCTGATTTTATCCATCCTGATCCTGTTTGGCTTATGTATCCGCGCGGCAAGTCGGGAACGGATATGGGAGATTCGGACGAGCATCGGAGGAAGCGTGCTTGTATCGAATGAGCGTCAGATATACAGTGAAGAGCCGCGCGGTGTGAATTCGATTTCACATCAAAAATATTTGGAACTCTGCGCTGATGAAAGAATTCGGTTTGGCAGCTGTAATACGGTGACAGCTGCTCTGGCGGATAACTTTACAGCTGAAATTATGGACGGACAGGAAGAAAATGGAACAGAAAATATTTATGTGGAGGGATCATCTGATCCTGTCGAGTATTTTAGTTCTGTTTCTTCTGTAGTTACACTGATTTCGGGACATGTACCGCAGAATGCAGAAGAAGCGGTAGTCAGTGATGGGATTGCGGAACGGAATGGACTGGGAATAGGAGATACCATAGCTGTTCTTTCACCATACACAAAGGAGCGGTATACATTTAAAATCAGTGGTATTTACAGTACGAACGAGGCAGCTTACAGTGGAAATGTGGTATATAATAACCCAGCAAATGCTATCTATACCCTGGATACACCAGTTTATGAGATGAATGAAAATGATAATGTAAAAGAAATTACATTGCAGTTGAAGGACCCGGAAGAAGGAAGAGCGTTTGCTGAAGATGCGAAAAAAATGCCGGAATATATCAAAGAAGAATATGATATGGACTATACGGTAAATGTTTCAGCTTATAAAGCGGTGGCCGACAGCCTGAAGAGCCTGGCAGGGATTTCGAATCTCATGGTGATAGTTTCCGTAATCCTTGGAACTATCACATTAAGTTTTTTGATTCTTATGAATTTGCGGGATCGCATGTTTGAGATTGGCATTCTTCTTTCTGTTGGAGAAACAAAGATGCGGATTATGCTGCAGATGTTGATGGAATCTTTTTGCCCGGTATTGCTGGCAATTACAGCGGGGGTAATTTTTTCTTATCCTTTGGCGAATGTGATAAAAATAGCTGTAGATCTTTCGAACGGTGTGCAGGCTGCAATTAAGACACAGCAGATTATAATATTGTATCTTTGTGGAATGGGGGTTGTGCTGGCTTCTTCTATGGTTATGGTATACCAGATTGTACGATATCAGCCGAAAAAGATTTTGATGATGGAGTAAAAAAAGAAATAGTCAGATAAAATACTGAATATGCAGAATTAACTATATTTTTCTAAAAATAAGAAAATTCGAAAAAAGGT
>NZ_QUJD01000039.1:0-10261 GCF_003480555.1 Blautia sp. AM29-29 | reverse complement strand
TGTGGAGAGATCGAGATCATATCTGGCAAACTCTCTTTCCTGACGTGCCAGAGAGGAGGAGGCACACCATTTTGCTTTGTATGCTTCTATTCTTTTGTTCTCAGCAATCGGATATTGTATCGGGATTTCCGCTGATAATGCTTCGCTTCGTACTTCCAGTGGCGTTTTGCAATGGAATCTTTCCTGCAGTCTTTCTTCGGCATAAAACTTTATATATTTGTCGATTGCCGAACGTAAAGATATCTCGTCGGTTATCTTATACATACAATACATCTCTGATTTGATAATCCCCCACAATCCTTCAGTAGGACCATTATCAATGCAGTGTCCAACACGGGACATAGACTGTTCCATGCCTTGTTCTCGAAGCCTTTTCTGAAATATTCTGCGCGTGTACTGAAAACCTCTGTCAGAATGAAAAATCGGCCTGGCATCCGGATTATCTTTGAGAGCCTTATCGTATGTGTCAAACACGAGCTTATTGTCATTTCTTCCG
Source organism: Blautia sp. AM29-29 (assembly GCF_003480555.1). NCBI lineage: Bacteria > Bacillati > Bacillota > Clostridia > Lachnospirales > Lachnospiraceae > Blautia > Blautia sp. AM29-29. Next base: position 9,765 of record NZ_QUJD01000039.1, on the reverse strand, counting down.
CTTATGACATACGCAACTGGAAATCGATCATATAGATCAAGGATGACACTGAGATATAGTTTCCTGCCAGTCTCAGGAACCTTGAATTCCGTAACATCCGTAGCCCATTTCTCATTAGGTTTCGTTGCATTGAATTCCCTCTTCAGCTTATTTTCCGCTGTTGTCTCCGGTCTGGACGACGGGTATTTCTTCTTCTTTTTACGGATAATAGAATGAATTCCCAGCTTCCTCATGATTCTGTGAACCCTGTTCCTGCTGTAGCTGGTGTGATTGAAATGGTTGATCCAGCTTGTCATCCGCCTGTATCCCAAGATATGTCCGAACCGTTCGTCATACTCCTTTATCAGTTCTGCCAGTTTTGTGTTCTCGGATTCCTGCTCTGGAATTGTCCGGTGCAGCCATTTATAGTAAGCAGCGTGTGATATGCCCAATTGTTTGCACATCCAGTTGACACCCCATTGCTTTTTTTCGTAAAAATATTTTATTACCTGATATTTTGATTCAAACCGTAGTTTTCCAAGCCTCACATTCTTTCGAATTCCTTCACTTTTTTTTAACAGTTCCACCACCATATCTTTTTCTTCAAGCTGGCGCTTTAGTCGCAGGTTCTCCCGGCGCAGCCATTCCAGTTCATCGACCTCATCATCCGTTTTGTGGTGCCCGCGTTTATCGGACAGTCCATCTTCCCCAACAGCATCATATTTTCTGACCCATGAGTACACCTGGCTATAAGAAACATCATATAGAGAAGCTGTTCCTTTATAATCACGGTTATGGGTAATACAGTATTCAACGATTTCCTTACGTTCAGCTAACGTTGTCTTTCTTCGTGCTTCTGCCATATAGACCTCCCTCTTGGGATCATAATCCCTAAGTTCTCTATTGGCATTATACAACGAAATCCATTTTTGTAGTGTTGCATGTGCAGGAATTCCATATCTGGCGCATAAATCGGTAACCGATCCTTCCCCGTTGATATACTTCCGAACCATTTCAATTTTAAATTCACTGGAATAGGAATGGTTAGCTGTAACAGGGCAGAGGGCTTTTATTCCCCCATTTTGATATGCCAGTATCCAGTCTCTTATAGTTCGTGTACTTTTTATAGATAAATCTACCATAATTTCAGAGACAGAACGTATTCCATTCAGATAATCCTCGACAGCAGAAATTTTTTCTTCAACCGTACACTTGGGTTTTTTTCCCATAAAAATACCTCCAACGTAGATTTTGGTTATTTACCTTGTCTACTTCAGAGGTATCATATCATTATATGGAGAGTGTTAATAATTACATCTACCTATTCGGAGGTGCGTTAGCGTCATAATTCCGGTTGCGGAAGAGACTGGAAAATGTTATTCTTATCATAGGCAGTGGAGCTTTCTTAGTTCAGTTGTTTCGTGTGGTAACTTAACAATAACGGATTATGGAAAGTAATTCCACTGCTTTTTTAATAAAAATAAAACTGCGCCACAGCCTTGGCAGGCCATCGCGCAGTGATTTTGTTCAATCTTAGTTTATCATTCCTGTTCTTATGTGTCAAGTTCTGTGCTTATCTTTTCCCACCATTTTTCCAAATTTGACTTATCCATGAACTAGTGCCTCAGAAAAGGAAATCAAACCACTTCTGACCGAATAAACCAATATAATGCTATCAACCCCCAAAATATCCTCTCACATTTCTCCCCATCTTCCGTTAAACTACATACACAAGCAACTAATACGGAGATTTTTCTCCACACTACACATTATTGAATAGAGAGGATTTTCGAATGAAAAAAGCACTTATCACCGGTATCACTGGTCAGGATGGCTCTTATCTTGCGGAGTTTCTGTTAGAAAAAGGTTATGAGGTTCATGGTATCACCCGTCGCGCTTCGCTTGCAAATACAGCTCGTATCGAGCACATTATGGATAAAATCACACTGCATGACGGTGACCTTTCTGATTCGTCATCGCTGATTCGTATTATCAATATTGTCCAGCCGGATGAAATTTACAATCTGGCTGCGCAGTCTCATGTACAGGTTTCTTTTGATGTTCCGGAATATTCCGGCGATGTAGACGCACTTGGTGTTCTTCGTATTCTGGAAGCATGCCGCATTCTTGGCCTTACCAAGAATACAAAGGTTTACCAGGCATCTACTTCTGAATTATATGGAAAAGTAGAGGAAGTTCCGCAGCGCGAAACAACTCCGTTCCACCCATACAGCCCGTATGCGGTTGCAAAACAGTATGGCTTCTGGATCGTGAAAGAGTACCGCGAAGCATACGGCATGTTTGCTGTCAACGGTATTCTGTTCAACCATGAATCCGAGCGCCGCGGTGAGAACTTTGTTACCCGTAAAATCACACTGGCTGCCGGAAGAATCGCAGAAGGTATTCAGGATCATCTGGAACTTGGAAACATGGACTCTCTGCGTGACTGGGGTTATGCAAAAGATTATGTGGAGTGCATGTGGATGATTATGCAGCATGAAACACCGGAAGATTTCGTCATCGCAACCGGCGAGCAGCATACCGTACGTGATTTCACCGAAAAAGCATTCGCTGCAAACGGCATTACCATCCGCTGGGAAGGCACCGGTCTGGAAGAAAAAGGCTACGATGCAGAAACCGGCAAAATGCTGGTATGTGTCAATCCGGAATGGTTCCGTCCGACCGATGTTGATAACCTCTGGGGCGATCCGACCAAGGCCAAAACCGTTCTTGGATGGAATCCGCAGAAAACAACGTATGCTGAATTAGTAGAAATTATGGCAAAGCATGACCGTCAGCTTGCAAAACAGGAAAAAGCCATGAACGCCGCACTTTAATTTAGGAGATGCAAAGATCATGATGGAAAAAAATGCAAAAATTTATGTAGCCGGACACCGTGGAATGGTTGGTTCCGCGATTGTAAGAGAACTGAAACGCCAGGGTTATGAAAATATCATTACCCGTACCCACAAAGAACTGGATCTCTGCCGTCAGGATGCTGTCGAGGCATTTTTCGCAGAGGAAAAACCGGAATATGTCTTCCTCGCTGCTGCAAAAGTAGGCGGCATCGTTGCAAACCAGGAAGCACTGGCAGACTTCATGTACGATAACATGACACTGGAAATGAATGTCATCCACTCTGCATGGAAAAACGGCTGTAAAAAACTGGAGTTTCTTGGATCCTCCTGCATTTACCCGCGTATGGCACCGCAGCCGATGAAGGAAAGCTGTCTGCTGACTTCTGAACTGGAAAAAACAAACGAGGCTTATGCACTTGCAAAAATCTCCGGCTTAAAATACTGTGAGTTTCTGAACCGTCAGTACGGAACTGATTATATTTCCGTTATGCCGACCAATCTTTACGGACCAAACGATAACTATCATCCAACCCACAGCCACGTACTTCCTGCACTGATCCGCCGTTTCCATGAAGCAAAGGTTAACAATCTGCCGGAAGTTACCTGCTGGGGTGACGGCTCTCCGCTGCGTGAGTTCCTGTATGTCGATGACCTTGCAAATCTCTGTGTCTTCCTGATGAACAACTATTCTGGAAACGAGACCGTAAACGCCGGAACCGGAAAAGAACTGACCATCAAAGAGCTGACAGAGCTTGTTGCAAAAGTAATCGGTTATAATGGAAAAATCAATTGGGACAGCACAAAGCCAAATGGTACTCCAAGAAAACTGCTCGACGTATCCAAAGCAACCGCTCTTGGCTGGACCTACAAAACCGAGCTGGAAGACGGCATCCGTCTCTCCTACGAGGATTTCCTGAACAACCCGATGCGTGCAGAAAGATAACGGAGAAACTTTATGAATATCGTTTTATTATCCGGCGGCTCCGGCCAGCGCCTGTGGCCGCTTTCCAATGATATCCGTTCCAAGCAGTTTATCAAAATTTTCCATACGGCAGATGGTGAACTGGAATCCATGGTACAGCGCGTTTACCGTCAGATCCGTACGATAGACAAGGATGCAACGGTAACCATCGCGACCTCAAAATCACAGGTTTCCGCCATCCACAATCAGTTAGGGGAAGATGTCGGCATCAGCGTTGAGCCTTGCCGCCGTGATACATTCCCGGCCATTGCGCTTGCCGCAGCCTATCTGAAGGATGTAAAGGGAATTTCCGAGGACGAACCTGTCGTTGTCTGCCCGGTTGACCCTTATGTGGAAATTGATTATTTTGATGCCTTAAAAGACCTCGGTGCCCAGGTTGCTTCCAGCAATGCCAACCTGGTTCTGATGGGTATTGAACCGACCTATCCAAGCGAAAAATACGGATACATTATTCCAGACACCCCGGCTCCTGTCAGCACGGTGTCGATGTTCAAAGAGAAACCGACCAAAGAAATTGCAGAACAGTATATTTCCCAGGGTGCTCTTTGGAACGGCGGTGTTTTTGCTTTCCGTCTTGGTTATGTTCTGGATCGCGCTCATGCATTAATTGATTTTGAAAACTACGAAGATCTTTTCAGCAAATATGAAACGTTAGACAAAATCAGTTTTGATTACGCAGTGGTAGAACACGAGGACCGTATCGAAGTGATGCGTTTCTCCGGCATGTGGAAAGATCTTGGAACTTGGAATACTCTGACTGAGGCCATGGACAGCCACAATGTCGGCGAAGCACTGTTTAACGAAACCTGCAGAAATGTGCATGTAGTCAACGAGCTGAATCTTCCCGTACTCTGTATGGGGCTGAAAGATATTGTAGTTTCCGCAAGTCCGGACGGCATCCTGGTTTCCGATAAAGAGCAGTCCAGTTACATCAAGCCCTTTGTCAATACACTAAATCACCGCGTTATGTTTGCAGAAAAATCCTGGGGCAGTTTCCGCATTCTGGATATCGAAAAAGAAAGCCTTACGATTAAAGTAACTTTAAATCCGGGTCATCAGATGAACTACCACAGTCATGATTTCCGGAATGAAGTCTGGAACGTTATTTCCGGCACAGGACGTGCCGTGATCGACGGCGTTGTTTACAATGTTCACGCCGGTGACACCCTGCAGATGAATGCAGGCAGCAAACACACCATTTTTGCTGATACGGAACTGCAGATCATTGAAGTCCAATTCGGAAAAGACATCAATGTACACGATAAACATAAATACGATCTGCCGTCCCTTTTCTAAATTGTAATGAAAAACCGCAAACCATTTTCTGCCCGATCTGCTGAAAATGATTTGCGGTTTTCTGTTTTACCATTTTTTCCGGTATTCTCCCGGACTCATTCCTTCTATTTTTCGAAAACGGCGCGCCAGATAATTTGCATCATTCATTCCGATTGCGGCACTGATTTCATCCACCGTCATATCAGTAAATCGAAGCAGATTTTTCGCCTGCGTAATCCGTCTCGTTTCCAGATAAGAAATGATTGTCACACCATATGTTTCTTTAAATATCTTCGTCAGATAATATTTATTAATATAAAACTTCTGTGACAGCAGTTCCAGTGTAATATGTTCCTTATAATTTTCATCCAGATAACTTTTCACCTTTTCCATGCTCATCCGTTTTCTGGCATGCGCAGCGCGTCCCTGTTCCGGATGCCAGGAATTCTTCATCAGAATCCAAAGCAGGCGGTTTAAAATCTCATTAATTTTCATATCCCGCACATAACTGTCCGATCCTGCCGCAGAATACAGGTCTGTCATAACTTCTACCAATTCTTCCATTTCCTTGGGATGAAAAACCGGCTGTCCGCCGCGCTCCTGATACTTTTTGTAAATATCAGGCATGGTATGACCGTAAAAATGACACCACTGCAAGGTCCACAGATCTGCCGATGTCGCATGGGAATACGGTTTTCTGCAGTCGATGAAAACACAGTCTCCGGAATGCAGTGCATACGTTTTCCCATTGTAATTCAGCTCTCCTGACCCCGATGTTACCGAAAAGAACAGATACGAAGCCAGATGCTCTCGATGAGACGTATGCGCCGCCAGTGCATGGAGCGAACCTGTTTCCTGTAAATACAGAAGTGAAGTTCTGGCAAATTCCGACGGTGTATATAAAATACGCTGCGACGACACCGAATGGGACGACGAAGCAAAATATTCCATTCCTATCTTACCACACCTTTTTTCAGAATCATATTGGCATACTGTGCCGTCTCACCCGTTGCCACAACACAATAGGCTTCTTTTGCACGCTCATAGTAGGCAAAGCGTTCCATCGTATGTACTTTTGCTTCCGGTTCGTATCGATTCAGAACCGCTTTATACTCATCCCAGATCGGCGTCTGAACCGGATCTCCCGGCACCACTTCCATCAGTACAAAATGATCCTCATCGTACTGATCCAGCGGGAACAGCTGCAAAACAGCATCCAGCAGCTCCACTGCACCGATTCCGTCTGCACGTACAATTCGTTTTCCTGTACTGACCGTTGGAAAATTCGCATCGGCAAATACAATCTCATCTCCATGTCCCATTTCATCCAGCACCTTTAACAGTTCCGGTGATAATAACGGTGATATTCCTTTTAACATTCTTTTCCTCCTCCTACGCCAGTGAACAGCTCCATACATCTACACCGCTGTCTTGGAAAACTTCACGCAGCCGTTTCCGCACATCTTCCTGTGTTACGCCCTTTTTCAGCACAACCTGAAGGAAACCGCCTCCGCCGGCACCGCAAATCATCTTTCCGTCAATCAGGTCTTCTACGGAATGGAAGATCATATCAATACACGTATTCGTGCAACTCGCATCCAGTTTCTTGGATAATTCCCAGTGCTGATTCAAAAGCTCTGCAAATCCATCGATATTGCCTTTTTCCAGTTCAAACCGCATCAGAACCGCCGTCTGCTGAATCGCATATAAGACATCCACCGCATCCTCGATTCCTCCGACATATCGTCCAACGACATCCCGCAGCAGATTTCTTGCCAGTCTGCGCTGTCCGGAATAGATCAGGCAGAAACGCTCGTCGAGTTCTTTTCTTGTCTTTTCACTGATTTTGCACGGCACACACGTAATTCTCTGTCGAATTGCCGGTTCACTCGAAACCATCTTAATTCCCGGTGCCAGACCTCCGACCTGATCCTGCCATCCGCCGCCGGTAGACATAATCTGTTCCATGCAAAGAACACGGTCATACAGCTCTTCGTCTGTTACCTCTTTTCCCAGCATCTCATACAGCGCTTTTACACAGGCACCCGCCAGAATCGAAGATGTTCCAAGGCCGGAACCGCGCGGGATATTGATGACCTGCGTGGAAAGATACAGGCCGCTTCCCAGATTTTCCGTGATTTCCTGCACGGAAATCGGATCCTTATATGGAATCACGCCGCAGGCAATCAGTGCCGCTTTGTGCAGGGCAAACGGATCGTATGGATTGCTGGAATCCTGTAAACTGGAAATATCGGTAAAGGTCTGCTCGGCACCACTGTCCGCACTTGCGAGAACAATCACCGGTTCGTCGACTTTCTTAACCACAACTTCGATCGGGCAGTTTCCGTCCAGCATCACAGCCGCATTCAGTACAGTTCCGCCATGTTCCATGCAGTACGGCGGTGTATCACTCCAGCCGCCTCCCCAGTTCACACGGACCGGAAGATTTACGGTAACCTGATCTTTTCCCATTTTCGCATCGGCATCATAGCAAAGACCTTTTACAGCTCCGGCAAGAATACCGCTGCTGATGGTCGCAAAGCAGGAGTCCATATACTTTTCATCAAAACAGGACAGAACATAATAAATTCTGATCTTTCTGCTGAACTGATCAAGCTCTGTCTCGCTTAATCTCTGTGCTTCTTTCAGCAGTTCACCTTTCACCCGCTCTGAGATACCATCCCGCATCTGCTCAACCAGTCTGGTTAAATTTTCCTTTCGATCAATTGCCTCCAGAATTTCTTCCAGTTCTACTTTATCCGATACCTTCTCCTGCCACGGCAGCAGTGCAGAAAGATCTGCTTGGTTAAAGCTGTCTTTCAGTGAAATCGCATCTTCCCGAATCGGAAAACCTTCTCTCCAGGCTTCCAGTGTCTGATGCACTGCCTCTTCCATTGAATCGCATACTGGATAAATCGCAGCTTCCCAGAGCGGCATCGGCAATGTTTTTCCAAACAGCAATGCTTCCTTCGGATTGTCAGAAACACCGTACATGCGGACAACAAATTTTCCATTCTGCTGTTTCAGTCCATGCAGAACAGTATGCGCAGGAATCGTCTGACCATCTAATGTCACGCCGGAAATCACACACTCTTCACCTATCTGTGACTTATTGCGAATCATACAGTCTTCCAGGTAGCTTCCCTTTCCAATCTCTGCATTCGGGCTGACGTAACTGTTCGAAGCTGCAAAATCCGCTTCCTCCCGATTCGTGTTGATGTTCGATGTCCATCCCAGATAATAGAATTCATCCATCCGCTCTGTCATAAGCTCACGCAGTTCTTTTGTCGTACCAAAGTGGATAAATGCAGCCGGTGACATTCGAATCAGTTTCATCTGATACGGATGCAATACACTCCACAACTCCGTTCTGCACTGTTCCAGTTCCGGCGTAAAATCACCTTCCGGTGTTTCTTTATAATACTGCTCCAGCGTAGAGTCTGATGCCAGAGGGTAGAGAAAATCAGCATAAAAGGAAAGCCGGGTACTCTCATTCACATAAGCTGCAAATTTTTCTTTCGTATCCACCAGCTGGTACAGCGCCTGCAGCATCTCACTGTTGAAGATTACCGCTCCTGTATCGATATCTACATTTCCCTGATCATCCGAAGCTCCCAGTTTCTGCAGCTGCTCCACTGTTTTTTTGTGCAGGAAACCACCTACATTTCCTTCGCTGTCAACCCGGTAAACACCGTGATTTTTTCCGATCTCCGCCGGCTCTTTAATCGAAAGCGCCGCTGCACCTTTGCCATAAAAATCAATCTGCAGCGGATTGAACAGCAGCAGCACATCGCCGGAACACACCAACATACCAGCATTCATCCGTGCGGCCACACCACTCATGGAAATCATAAATTCATCAAACAGAGTAGAACGTTTTCCATTCGGCAGAACACGTGGCACCGGTGAAAATAACTTTCCGCAGGCAGAATACTGCGGCACCCGCTTACTGTCACCGCCGGAATGGATCACCAGAATCCGCTGATTTTCGAATGAACCTGCATTCTCATGAACGTAACGCAAAACATTCAGTGTAGCGCCGCCGCTTCCTACCCGTTTTCCGTCCGGATCCGGAAGCACTGCATAATGCGTCGATGCCGGAAGCATATTATGATCCAGACGATACTGAATCTGTGTACGGTATGATGCAGCCTGTTCCTCATTGGAAGCTGTAAGAATCACGTAATCCCATAATGGCAGCTTCGGCGCTTCCAGAAGCGCGGTATACTGGTTTGTGCAGTCGATGTAGGACTGCTGTAAAAATAGAGTTTTGTGTGACATGTCTTTTCTTTGTTCCTTACTTTATCATTGTAGTATTAATTTCTGTCCCTCTCCAGGGCACGTTGTTTTCAAAATATATGTTGAAACACTTGTAATTTAGTATATCATAGATTCCGTCAAAAATCTTCCTTTTCTTATTACATTTATTATTTAACGCCTGTATTTTGTAAGTGCAAAATAATTCGACGGATTGTGTTGCCCTAAAAAATATCCCATAATAATCAATAGAGAATGCAAGCATTTTACTTCATCTTTTCTTGCTAGAAATGATAGATGCGAGCATTTTACTCTATTAAAGTTATGGAGGTGTGCTCATGAGAAGCAAAAGAATACCTGCCGAAGAACAATACCGTCTCATCATGGAATGCCGTCAAAGTGGATTGACAGATC
>NZ_QUJD01000038.1:5854-10372 GCF_003480555.1 Blautia sp. AM29-29 | reverse complement strand
GAAACGCTGAATTGTGAGATTACCGATGTGATTGAGTTAGTACCAGACGAGCCTGCTTCCACAGGAGGTAAGGAACATGAGAGAATTGAAACCAAGAATAACGGAAAACGGAATTGATTATATCCTTGTCGGAGATTACTACATCCCGGACTTGAAACTGCCGGAGGAACACCGCCCTATCGGAAAGTACGGACGGATGCACCGGGAATATTTAAGGGAAGTCCACCCAGCCAGATTGAATACATTGATACTGACCGGAGAATTGTGGACATATCTTGCAGACCTGAACGAACAGGCACAGGAACGGTTAGACACTATCATGGAGCAGATGAAAGCCACCGAGGGCGTGACAGAGGAATTGAAGCGAACTCAACAAATGGAATGGGTGCAGCGTTGTAATAACATTCACAACCGGGCAGAAGAAATTGTTTTGCATGATATAATTTATTCATACGGGAGTAATTAAATCGGAGGTATATAAGATGATTGAAATTGTATTTGGTGAAAGTGCCTGTGGAAGTTTGAAAATTGCCCAAACTTACGGTAAGGGAAAGTATAGAGGAAGTGCAGTTTCGGTCTTTATGAGGCACGAAGATGGGAGTGTTCCATCTTCAGATGAAATGAAAGAAGCACAAATTCAAGCACAGGAACAAGAACATATTGCTTGGGAGAATGCTATTCCATTGGGAGGCAAGAGCAGTGATGTTTATTGTTTTGATATGGCTCTTAGTGTGGGAGATATTTCTGATAATGGAATTGGCGAACAGCGGAAAAATGTTCTCAAGAAAATGCTGTCTGTCTGGTTTGTAGAGGATTTAGACTATCAGGTTGAAGAAAAAATACAGAAAATTAAAACTACATTGTCTTCGGTTATTGAACGATATGTAGCTGGGGAAGAAGTTCGTATTTGGTATAGCTATAATCCGGATGAATTTTGCGGTATGTACTGGCTTATGAAACAACTTCGACCATTAAACTGTCAGACAACAATTTATTTGGTTAAGTTACCTGCCTGGGAATATGGAAAAGAAAATACTATGACATCCAAAATAGCATGGGGTGAGGTTTCTCCTGGCGAATGGGGAAAATATATAATTCTACAAGAAAAAGCTAAGCCTGTATTTCTTTCAGCTTGTGCTATGAAATGGAATCAACTTCAAAATGAAAATGCACCTTTGCGTGCAATGCTAAATGGTAAATTGCAAAGTGTTTCAGAAGATAAGAGTGAAAATAAAGCAGAAATTGAGACGCACTTAAATAAGGGGACATAATTCCCCCATTTGAAAAACTATAGAATAGAGATTAGTAATCGTTGCGTTTTACTAACTGAGAACTATCGTACCCAAGAGATTCAAGGTAAGCGAAAACATTGTTTTCATTTAATACAACTCTCTCTACATGATTTTGAGGGTCCATCAATTCCTCGTAATCCGTAGGAGAGAAAGGTTTCTTTTCGGAAACCATGTGGTAGATGCAGACCATCATCATTCGTGCAATGGCAATAATGGCTTTTTTATGACCACGACGTTTCTTGATTCGCCCATATTTGATTGCAAAGTAAGGTTCCTTTTTGTTTTTGATCGCTGCAAGAGCACACTGAACCATCATAGGTTTCAAATAGGCACCAGCTTTTGCAATACGGACGGATTTTTTCTTGCCGGCAGATTCGTTGTTAGCCGGTGAAAGCCCACACCAGGAGCAGAGATGTTTCACATCGTCAAAGATATCCATGTTGATACCGATTTCTGCCAGTATAATCGTGGAGCTGAGTTCGGTCATGCCAGGCATAGAGGAAACAAATTCAACAAACTCATAATAAGGCTTGATACGAACATAAAGTTCCACTTCTGTTTGGGTAATCATATCATCAAGATAATCCAAATGGGCACGAGCCAATTCGAGTTTTTTAGCCTGATCCGTTTCGATATTGTAACCTTTGATAGCTTCAATGATTTCATCGGATTTTGCTTTTGCTCCTTTTTTGATGAGCTTACGGACTGCTTTTTCGTCCATAGATTCTGAGGTGTGTTCCAGCAAATAAGACATAATCTCAGTGGCTGTTTTACCAAAAGGGTCGGAGAGAATGCTTGCAATGCCGATATTGGAAACGGTCATACAGTTTTGGATTCTGTTTTTCTCAGAAGATTTCATACACACCAGTTTGAAGCGGTATCTTGCGAGTTCTCTAAGCTGGCGAAAATCCTTCGGAGGAATAAAGGAGCATCTGACCAAATCGAATTTATAAAGGTCAGCGATCCATTTGGAATCCTTTTTATCAGTCTTCTTGCCTTTGATGGCTTTGACGTATTTAGGGTGTGTAAGACACACCTCAATGTCGTTTTCGAGATAATTAAAAATAGGAATCCAATACTTTCCAGTGGATTCCATACAAACGTGATAACAATTATTCTCAATAAGCCAGTCGTGAAACTTTTGAATATCTGAGTTGATGGTAGAAAAAGATTTTTGAAGGTATTCAGATATTCCTTGTGAGTTAGTAGTTACGATAGTTGCAACGATAACATTTTTGTGGACATCAAGCCCACAGCAGATGGAGTATTTTAACTTCATCATAGGTATATCACCACCTTAAATAAAAAAGGAATAGCAACATTGACTGTCATCCTGCGACTAAATAAACATGGTTTATTACCAATGATAAGAGTCCGGGCTCAAAGTCCCACTTGTTTGTGCTTGTAAGGATGACGGCACATATATATATGCGGGGTCGAAAAAAAATCGCCACTCCTCCTCCCGTGCTCTGTAGTGTATTGCTATTCCATATAAGAATTATAATTCAAAAAGTGGAGGGGCACAACATTTTTCATAACTTGTTTGTGCCTTGAGCGAAGCGAAAGGAATGAAGAAATATATGATAGTTTCATTCTTCGTGAAATTGCAGAACAGCCAGAGCAATTCAAAATGGCTATTGTTATAGGTAATGTTTTAGGAAAATATCAACTTGGAATTAGTGATGTATGGATTTCTAATCGCATTGATAAAATGCTTGAAGATGGTGTGTTGGAAATTATACAGGACGCACCAAAGGGAGAAACAAATTATCGCCGGATATTAAGAAAACGAATGAAATAATAACCACAGCAAGAACCGCTGCTACATGGAAGGCACCCCAACCATGCAACAGCGGTTTTTTTTACCGTTTTTTCCTCTGGCTGATAGGCGTTCCCATTTTCTTTGATTTTTTGAGAATCCGAATCAGCCAGCGAAATTCTTCGTCTGACAGATTTTTATAGTTGATACCGAGCTGCTTGCAGTAAAGGACAACCAGCTTTTCATCCCGGCTGCCCTTGAAATTTTCGACTGCTTCGAGATTTTCTTTCAATTCATCGGCAACGGTGGTCTGGGGCGCACTCTCACTGTCCTTTTTGTGGGCTTCCCGAATATCCCGGATAATCAGGTTGAGGTCATCCAGAACCATGTGACTGAAATACTCATCATCACTGATATGGGCGGCTTGCAGCACTTTCAAATGCGGGTCATCTTCGCCTGGGCGATACCGTTCAATGATTTCATGCCGGACGGTATCGACAAGTGCATTGAGGTTTTGAATCTGCATGGTAGCAATCCCGTCCACATAAATCTCAATGTCTGCAAGAAACTTGATGAAATCTTTATGTGTAGCAAGCTCACAGAGCAGACGGTTGTTAATCCGACCGCTTTTCAGCAGTGCCACCATCTCATCATTCAAATGCAGCTCCGTCAATGGTGTGTTGATCTGCTCCCTGTTCTCTGTCCGGCACAGTAGATAATCAACAGAGACCCCATAGAAGTCTGCCAGCGTGATAAGGTTGCCATGATTGATTTCCTTAAAATCCTCTTTTTCATAACTTCCAAGAGCTGATTTGGAAATGCCTGTCAGCTTTGATAGTTCTTCCAGATTTAAGCCTTTGTCCTTGCGGAGTTCCCAAAGGCGTTCCTGTATGCTTGTTGCTCCTTTCATGGGCGCACGCTCCTTTCCAATGGTTTCATTGCTGCCGCTTATCTGGATTATATCACACTTTCCGCAATCGTGGAAATTTCTGATTTTTACCCCTAATTCCTACTTTGTGGACATACGGCACAGGGCACAAAAATGTTCTATGATACAGGTAGTTCATCGATGGATTATTCCAATCGAATGACCAGCCTGTGTGGGATATGCTTCCCCGGCGATGTAGTGCCATGACTTTTGGCAGGGATGTGGAGGAACCCTGACCGAAACGAGCGTACCAAAGGGAGCGATACGCCGCTGTGAGATTCAGGGGAGGAACGACACCGGGGAGAACTGGCGAACTGACACCGAAATGATACCGAAACACGACAATCTGATAGGGGGATAGTCTACCCTATCGCTGATACTTCGGGAGATTTTAATCGGCTCTATGACCGTAATTTTGCCGAAAATCGCCCCGAAACCATACACTAAAACGGGAGGAAATACAATATGCCGAGAATGAGCAAAAAGAGGAAGCATGAGCTTTCCTTTTACCTCAATGACCGGGGGCGTGTCACTTACAA
>NZ_QUJD01000038.1:2020-5844 GCF_003480555.1 Blautia sp. AM29-29 | reverse complement strand
GTAATTTTGCCGAAAATCGCCCCGAAACCATACACTAAAACGGGAGGAAACACAATATGCCGAGAATGAGCAAAAAGAGGAAGCATGAGCTTTCCTTTTACCTCAATGACCGGGGGCGTGTCACTTACAACGAATTATGCCGGAAATGCCAGCATGGGTGCAAGCAGAGCTTCCGGGCGGTTGTGATTGACTGCCCCCGTTATTTATCCAAACGATCAAAGAAAAAGGAGGAACACACCGAATGAATTTTGAATTTATGACGATAGACACACCATTGCCGCCCTGTATGCCCTTTCCCAGAGCGTTGACAGGATTTCCAGTCAGCAGCACCGCAAAGGTCATGTACTGCCGGATGCTGGACGCTATGCTCTCCAAAGGTCAGGAGGACGAGAACGGAATCCTGTTTGTCTGCTTCCCTGTCACAGCCATTGCCGCAGTCCTGTCCCGCAGTCCCATGACGGTCAAGCGTTCTCTGAATGAACTGGAAAACGCCGGACTTATCATGCGGGTGCGTCAGGGCGTGGGAGAACCGAATAGGATTTATGTGCTGATACCGGGAAAGGAGGACGCTGCCCTTGCCTGATACCTCGAAGCTGGAAAAGCTCAACCGGGAGCTGGAGAAAAGCGAAAAGAAACTGCGGAAAGCCATCAATGATGAAAAGGCATTGCAGCACCAGTTAAAGCAGCTTACCCGAAAGGAACGGACGCACCGGCTCTGCACTCGTGGCGGTATGCTGGAAAGTTTTCTGCAAGAGCCGGAACGCCTAACAGATGATGATGTCATGCTGTTGTTGAAACTCATTTTTCACAGGCAGGACACGCAGGAACTATTGAAAAAACTGCTGGAACGGGAGAAGCCGGAAACCCCTTAGTTTACTAAGGGCGCAATTATACACCACCCAGAGGTTGGTGCATTGCGTTCTCCGAAGGCTCCTCGCCGGAGAGCTGTGATTTTCCGCAGTCATGGTCTGCTCCAAATCAAACAGGGGACGCTACACTTCCCCTGCGCTGGCTGCAGCCAGCTACCCTTTTGTGGACTTGCCTGTTGGGGACACCTTGCGGTGCAAGCTGTTCCCAGCCGACAAGTTTCATAAAATATGCTATCTTTTCGATAATCGATGAAGTATAATAAAGTCAGAAATAAATCAGGAATTTGAGGTCAAGGCTTAAACGTGAGGTTTATATGAAAAAATACCAATGTCCTTGCTGCGGATATTTTACCTATAATGTTCCGGCAAATGAAGATTGTGGGTATATCTGTCCCGTTTGTTTTTGGGAGAATGACCCGTTCATTGCTTCTGATAACGAACCAAGCGACTCTAATCATGGAATAACACTAAAAGAAGCGAAATCCAATTTCTCAAAATTTGGTGCTTGTGAAAAAGAAATGTTATGTTATGTCCGACCACCAAGAGATGATGAAAAAGAAATTTCATAGCGACAACTTCCAACTTGTAGAACTGAAAAATTAGAAGTTGTAAAGGAGTGTGATAAAATGGAAACACTTTTTGACCAATACAAAGAACTGAATATAAATGGCTCTTTGATTTGTCTTGAACAAGTTGAAGATATTTATTCTTACTTCTGCTATCCGACCAATGCAAAGGCAATAGGTTTTGAAGGAAGTATTATGTATTGCTTTATTGAGCCGTATGGGGAAATGGTTTTTGCCTGCAATCCTGATACTTGTGCAGATGTTTTTGTTTATCCACTGGCAAGAACCTTTGAGGATTTTATGAGACTTATTCTTGCTTGTGGTTCTACTAATCCTATTGAGCAGATTATTTGGATGGACAAAGACAAATTTGAAAAACACCTCAAAGAGGAAGAAGCAATCCGCACAGAGGAACAGAAAGCGACATTAAGTTATCTTGAAACAGAATTAGTAATTTCCCCTATTGATAACCCTTATGACTATGTAAAAGAACTGCAATCTCGCTTTGACAATAGTGGCATTGAGTATAGTGATGAATACTATGATGTTTTGGGGATTGATAGAAAATAACAACAAATAAATTCCAGTTCGTCAGCTTCACATCGGGTCAACTTGTCCCGAACTTTTACAACTAAATACCCGCCGCCCACACAGCGGCACACCGAGCAGGAAATCTGAAAAAGGTCTCCTGCTTTTTTTCTGCCCAAAATGAGGTGGTAAAACGCAACCCCATCCACCAATTAGCGAAAGGAGGGATACGAAATGCCCTGTCCACACAACGAAATCACGATTGTGCAGCGCAGCCAACGGCAGTCTGCTGTTGCCGCCGCTGCTTACCAAAGTGGCGAAAAACTGTTCTGTGAATATGACCAGCAAGTGAAGCACTACCCGGAAAAGCGTGGTATCGTCCACAATGAAATCCTGCTCCCACCTAATGCCCCACAGGAATATGCAGACCGCAATACTTTGTGGAACGCCGCCGAAGCGGTGGAAAAACAATGGAACTCCCAGCTTGCAAGGCGGTGGGTGCTTACCATCCCCAGAGAGATACCGCCCGACCAGTATGCTGTCCTTGTCCGGGAGTTTTGTGAGCAGCAGTTTGTTTCCAAAGGCATGATTGCTGACTTTGCCATCCATGACCCCCATCCGCCGGGACACAATCCCCACGCCCATGTTCTGCTGACTATGAGGGCAATGGACGAACATGGGAAATGGCTTCCCAAGAGCCGTAAGGTTTATGACCTTGACGAAAATGGGGAACGAATAAAACTTCCGTCCGGCAGATGGAAAAGTCACAAGGAGGATACGGTGGACTGGAACGACCAGAAGTATTGTGAAATCTGGCGGCATGAGTGGGAAGTCATCCAGAACCGCTATCTGGAAGCCAATGACCGCCCGGAGCGTGTGGACTTGCGTTCCTATGCCAGACAGGGGCTTGATATTGTCCCTACTGTCCATGAGGGGGCTGCTGTCCGGCAGATGGAAAAACGTGGTATCCAGACGAATATCGGCAACCTGAACCGGGAAATCAGAGTCGCCAACCGCCTGATGAAGTCCATCCGGCAGCTTATCCAAAACCTCAAAGGCTGGATTACCGAGCTGGGAGAAAAACGGAAGGAGCTGCTTGCACAAAAGGCGGCGGAGGAAGCGACACTTCTTCCCAATCTGCTGATGAAGTATATGGAGATACGAAAGGAAGAACGGAAGGACTGGACAAGGGCTGGACAGAACCGGGGAACTTCACAGGACTTAAAGGCAGTCAGCGAAGCCCTGTCCTATCTCCGGCAAAAGGGGCTTTCCACTGTGGAGGACTTAGAAGCGTTTCTGGAATCTTCCGGGAAATCAGCCGCAGATTACCGCAATCAGATGAAGCCAAAGGAAGCCCGGAGCAAAGTGATTGACGGGATTCTTGCCAGCCGGACAGACTGCAAAGAATGTAAGGCTGTCTATGAGAAGTACCAGAAGATATTTTTTAAGAAAACAAAGGAGAAATTCAAACAGGAACACCCGGAGGTTGCCCGGTATGAGAAAGCCGCTGACTACCTTGCCAAGCACCCGGACGATAAGGACAGTACCCAAAAGGAGCTGCAAGAGGAGCAGGAAACGCTTCTCAGCGAAATCGCAGAACTGAAAGTACCGCTGACCGAGGTACAGGAGGATTTGAAGAAGCTGCGGGACATCCGCTACTGGGTACGGAAAGCCACACCCGGCACAGAAGAAAGCAAAGAGCCGTCCAAGAAGCAGTCCCTCAAAGAAGTCTTGCAGGATAAGGCGGACGAGAAAAAAGCACAAAGAACTGCCCCGGTGCAGACAAAACACAAACAACAGGATATGGAACTTTAACAGGCACTTGCCATTTTCAGATTGAGAATGTCAGGTGCTTTTCTTT
>NZ_QUJD01000038.1:0-2010 GCF_003480555.1 Blautia sp. AM29-29 | reverse complement strand
GAAGAAGCTGCGGGACATCCGCTACTGGGTACGGAAAGCCACACCCGGCACAGAAGAAAGCAAAGAGCCGTCCAAGAAGCAGTCCCTCAAAGAAGTCTTGCAGGATAAGGCGGACGAGAAAAAAGCACAAAGAACTGCCCCGGTGCAGACAAAACACAAACAACAGGATATGGAACTTTAACAGGCACTTGCCATTTTCAGATTGAGAATGTCAGGTGCTTTTCTTTTTTTCAAGGAGGGATAGATTTGAATGTATTTGAAGCTGTGAAGCAGTCCGTCACAACAAGACAGGCTGCGGAGCATTATGGAATCCGTGTAGGCCGGAACGGGATGGCTTGTTGCCCGTTCCATAACGATAAAACCCCAAGCATGAAGCTGGATCGGCGTTACCACTGCTTCGGCTGCGGTGCGGATGGGGATGTGATTGATTTTGCCGCCGCCCTGTATGGGCTGGGAAAGAAAGAAGCCGCCGTACAGCTGGCACAGGACTTCGGGCTTTCCTATGAGGACTGGAAACCGCCGGGGAAGGTAAAAAAGCCCAAGCCCCGGCAGAAATCCCCGGAGGAACAGTTTCAGGAAGCAAAGAACCGCTGCTTCCGTATCCTTGCCGATTATCTCCACCTGCTTAGGGCATGGAGAAAGGAATATGCCCCGCACACCCCGGAGGAAGCCGTTCATCCCCGGTTTGTGGAAGCCTTACAGAAGCAAGCCCAAGTGGAATATCTGCTGGATGTGCTGCTGTTCGGGGAGACAGAGGAAAAAGCGGCTTTGATTACGGACTACGGAAAGGATGTGATACAGCTTGAACAGCGAATGGCAGAACTTGCAGCCGCAGCCGCAGCAAGAACTAAAAAACACCATGAACGCCATGCAGCCGCCCCAGAGCATTGAGGAAATCAAGGCGGGGCTGGAAACCACCGAGAAAGGCGGTGTCCGTCAGAGCATCCGGAACTGCCTGACCGTATTCCAGCGTGACCCTCTGCTTTCCGGGGCTATCGCATACAACATTCTAACTGACCGCAAGGACATCATAAAGCCCATCGGCTTCCACAGAGAAAGCACCGCCCTGAACGATACGGACATGAAGTATCTGCTTCTCTATCTGGAAGAAACCTACGGGCTTACCAATGAGAAAAAGATTGATAACGCCATCGGGATTGTGGCGAATGAAAACAAGTACCATCCCATCCGGGACTACCTAAGTGCCCTTGTGTGGGACGGGACAGAACGAATCCGTTTCTGTCTGCGGCACTTTCTGGGGGCTGACGCAGACGATTACACCTATGAAGCGTTGAAGCTGTTCCTGCTGGGTGCAATCTCACGAGCCTTTCAGCCGGGGTGTAAGTTTGAAATCATGCTCTGTCTGGTAGGCGGTCAGGGGGCTGGCAAGTCCACCTTCTTCCGTCTGCTGGCAGTCCGGGACGAGTGGTTCTCCGATGATTTGCGGAAGCTGGACGATGACAATGTGTACCGCAAGCTGCAAGGTCACTGGATTATCGAAATGTCGGAAATGATGGCAACCGCCAACGCCAAGAGCATTGAGGAAATCAAGTCATTTTTAAGCCGACAGAAAGAGGTTTACAAGATACCCTATGAAACCCACCCGGCAGACCGCCCCCGCCAGTGCGTGTTTGGCGGCACTTCCAATGCTCTTGACTTCCTGCCCCTTGACCGTTCCGGCAACCGCCGCTTTATCCCCGTCATGGTGTACCCGGAGCAAGCCGAGGTTCACATTTTGGAGGACGAAGCCGCTTCCAGAGCCTATATCGAGCAGATGTGGGCAGAAGCGATGGAAATTTACAGAAGCGGCAGGTTCAAGCTGGCTTTCAGCCCTGCCATGCAGCGGTATCTCAAAGAACACCAGCGGGATTTTATGCCGGAGGATACCAAAGCCGGGATGATACAGGCGTATCTTGATAAGTACACCGGGAGCATGGTCTGCTCCAAGCAGCTCTATAAGGAAGCCTTGAACCATGCCTTTGACGAGCCGAAGCAATGGGAAATCCGGGA
>NZ_QUJD01000037.1:5292-10682 GCF_003480555.1 Blautia sp. AM29-29 | reverse complement strand
TACGGTTCTTAGGGGAGGGGCTGGCAGCAATGCCAGTCTCTTACCCGACATCCGGAGTGAGAAAGATATCTTGAAACTGGTAAATACCATTATCGCAAATACCAAAGGTGAAGGTGAAAAATCAACCGAAGATTTCTGGGTGAAGGCCGAACGTCTTTTGTATTCTGCACTGATCGGATACATCTGGTATGAAGCACCAGAGGAAGAACAGAACTTTTCTACTTTGCTGGAATTTATCAATGCCAGTGAGACCAGGGAGGATGATGAAGAATTTAAAAATGCGGTGGATGAATTGTTTGAAGAACTGGAAGCAGAAAATCCGGAACACTTTGCAGTAAGGCAATATCGCAAGTACAAGCTTGCTGCCGGCAAAACCGCGAAGTCGATTTTGATTTCCTGTGGTGCCAGACTTGCACCATTTGATATTCAGGAGCTAAGAGAAATCATGTCCTATGACGAAATGGAACTGGATATGATTGGCGATCAGAGAACAGCCCTGTTTGTCATCATTAGTGATACAGATGACACATTCAACTTTGTGGTAGCGATCATGTACACCCAGCTCTTTAACCTGCTTTGTGATAAAGCAGATGATGAGCATGGAGGCAGGCTTCCCTATCATGTACGGCTGCTTCTTGATGAGTTCAGCAATATCGGACAGATTCCAAAATTTGACAAGTTGATTGCTACAATCCGAAGCAGGGAAATCTCCGCTTCTATCATTCTGCAGTCACAATCTCAGCTGAAAACCATCTATAAGGATGCTGCTGAGACAATAACAGGCAACTGTGACACTGTTCTTTTCCTGGGTGGAAAGGAAAGTTCCACACTGAAAGAAATATCAGAAACCCTGGGAAAGGAAACCATAGATCTTTACAACACATCAGACACCAGAGGCAGCAACCGGTCCTATGGGCTGAACTATCAAAAGACTGGAAAAGAACTGATGAGTAGAGATGAGCTGGCGGTCATGGATGGAGAAAAATGTATCTTACAGCTTCGAGGAGTCCGGCCGTTTTTAAGCAACAAATATGATATCACAAAGCATAAACGGTACAAGGAACTTGCCGATTATGATAAGAAAAATGCTTTTGATGTTGAAAAATATCTGAATCATAATCTGACATTTTCAAAAGATACAGAGTTTGAGATGTTTCGGATTGATGTAACAGAGGATGAAATAAGACAAATTGAAATCATTAATTAAGAAAATTTCTATGTTACCAAAGTGGAAACATAGGAAAACCATGCTGGTTCTTTCTTTTTTAATGGTATCATTATATGATATGAATGAAAGAGAGGTAAGAAGTATGGCTTTAAATGATAACATTAAAAAAATCAGAGAAGAAAAAAAATATACACAACAACAACTTGCCGATAAACTGTACGTATCACGACAAACTGTATGCCGATGGGAGAACGGTTCAAGATGTCCAGATCTAATTACAGCAAAAAAGTTAGCAATGGAGCTTGGAGTCACTTTGGATGAACTTATATCTGATGAAGATATCACAGATATTCAATCAAAATATGGAATATGGAAGTTTGATAGGGTAAAAGAAAGGGAAAATATTCAGATGATGCAAAAAAGGATCCTAGATTTTATAGAGATTATAGGAGGTATATTTTTAGTAATTTCTTTGTTGCTAAGAGTTCAATTTGATATGAAAGTACCAGCGTGGATTACGATAATATGTATTTTAATAGTGACAGTAGCATTTTTGTTTAATTTTGTGCTGGCAAAAAAATTGGATAGGAAGTAAAAAATTTCAAGTATTTGTAAAAAGAACAAAAAGCGTTAGAGCATGTAGAAAAATCCATCTATATGCTCTATTTTTTTTATGTTTTTTCAAGAAAGAAATCTAAAAGTAGGAAGAAAGGAGAAAAAAGTGAAGATAAAGATAAGATCGCCTTGCAAATAAAACAGGTAAAAAAAGGTCTGAATAAAAGGGAAAGGAGTAGAGCCAAACGCTTACAGACCATAAGAAAAAGCGTTTGTTCATACATTTGATTATGGCTTTTTTTAGCAGTGCAATCAATATCCTTCAGACACTGGTCGTTGCAATCGGTGCCGGTCTTGGTGTCTGGGGCGTAATCAACCTGATGGAAGGTTATGGAAACGACAACCCGGGTGCAAATGCTCATGTGCGGTAAAGTAATAAAAAGATTTAGGTAGCCGCCTTAACTATTCCTAAATAAGATAATATGCACAGTATTTTCTCGTAAATAGAAAATAAATTATTGCATTTTACCAATTATTATGTTAAAATGACAATGTAACAAAGAGCTATGTATTTTTAAGGAAAGGGAGGAACTTATGAATTTATGAAAATCTATTTTAGCACTTTCAGTAGTAGCTGGAATTGTAGCTGCTCCAATGACTGTATTTGCCGCTCATACTCATAGTTGGGGTTCTCCCCAGTACTATGGATATGAAGATGAAATGCCTGGTATATATGATGACTGGGATAAATGTGCGACACGTCATGTATATAATTACAAACAATGTTTAATTTGTGGAGAAGTAAGCATTTATGAAGTTGAGACGATTGAAATGTCTCACAAATGGGTGAATGGTGCATGTGTATATTGCAACAAAGGTTACGCGAAAGAGATAAATTAACATAGTATCATTACCGGCAAGTTTATGATCAAAAAATAGAAAGCATTGAGAATATTTCAAAATTTCTTGAAAGTACTCTCAGTGCTTTCTTTGATAATATGAAAGGAGAAATAAATGCAAAAAAAACAACTTTCTGTATTAGTACTAATTATTTTATGCTTTTTATTAGGATGTAACAGAGAAACACCAAAAGATGAATCTCAACAAAATTATGAAGATGAATCTAATATTTCTAAAACAAATGGAGAAGAACTTGTAAATATAAACAGTGAATTGTTAGGTTCGACTCCTTTTGATATCCAAATCGATAAAACAGCATTGCAGACTAGAAAAGAAACAGAAACAGAAGTTACAATAAAGACAAATTTAACAGACTGGGGTTATACTGTTTCTTCTGAAAAAGGGAAAATATCTGATATAAATAAAAATTCATTCATATATATAGCACCTAAAGATGAGAGGGATGATACTATAAAAATACAATTATCGGACTATGAAAATGGCATATCATATGAATATACAATTCCACTTATTTTTGCGGGAAACAATGAACATTCTTTAGATAAATTCAAGGAAAATCTTTCAAGATTACCTAATAGTTAGTAAAGAGTCGATAGACTAAAGTACCACCATCCTCTTTTATTTCAACTGAATATCCATCCCGCCGCACCGCAGCGGCACATGAAGCAGTAAATCCGAAAAAGATTTGCTGCTTTTTTTGCGTCCATTTTTGGCAAATTTCCAAAAGTTCCGTATTAGACAGTGAAACCAAAAAAGGCTGCCATTTTTTTCAGACAGCGGGCAAAACGCAGCTTCCGAAACGCCTTATTGTCGGGAAAGACCGAGCCGCCGGAAAAGTTCTTGCCGGAAAGTCCGTCCATTCTGCTCTTTTGTGGTTTGTAGGGAGTAAGGGAAAAACGCCAGCCCGCAGCCTTTTATAAAAAAAGCTGGTTATAGATTTTCTGAAAAAGTGGCAGTAGCAAGTGAACGGCAGGCCGGCAGTTTCTTAGAGCAAGATTCTACCGAGGTGCCAAAATTCGCTTATCGCTCATTTTGCCCCTGCGGGAATCTTGTTGGGGAGTGCCTTCCCCAAACCCTGCTTATGCGGCTTGCGCCGCTGAAAAACCCCTCAAAATATTTTTCGGATTTTTCAAAAACAGTTCCGCTTCACACCCTGTTTTTCTCCTATTAGTGAGAGGACACCACGCACAGAAAGGAGGTCAACCACCTATGAAACGATACAACACGCCGCACCGCAGCCGGGTAGTCAAAACACGCATGACCGAGGAAGAATACGCCGAGTTTGCCCAGCGGCTTTCTGCTTACCACATGAGCCAAGCCGAGTTTATCCGGCAAGCCATAACCGGGGCAGCCATACGCCCCATCATAACCGTTTCCCCCATCAATGACGAGCTGCTTGCCGCTGTCGGGAAGCTGACCGCCGAATACGGGAGGATCGGCGGCAACTTAAACCAGATAGCCCGGACGCTGAACGAGTGGCACAGTCCCTATCCGCAGCTTGCCGGGGAGGTACGGGCGGCGGTTTCCGACCTTGCTGCCCTAAAGTTTGAAGTCTTGCAGAAAGTGGGTGACGCTGTTGGCAACATTCAAACATATCAGCTCTAAAAACGCCGACTATGGCGCAGCGGAAGCCTATCTCACATTTGAGCATGACGAGTTTACCATGAAAGCCACCCTTGATGAAAACGGGCGGCTGATACCGAGGGAGGATTACCGCATTTCTTCCCTCAACTGCGGGGGCGAGGATTTCGCTGTTGCCTGTATGCGAGCCAATCTCCGCTATGAGAAAAACCAAAAACGGGAAGATGTGAAAAGCCACCACTATATCATCAGCTTTGACCCACGGGACGGGACAGACAACGGCTTGACCGTAGACCGGGCGCAGGAGCTGGGCGAGCAGTTCTGCAAGGAGCATTTCCCCGGACACCAAGCCCTAATCTGCACCCACCCGGACGGGCATAACCACAGCGGGAATATCCATGTGCATATCGTCATCAACTCCCTGCGGATTTACGAAGTCCCGCTTCTGCCCTACATGGACAGACCAGCCGACACGCTGGAGGGCTGCAAGCACCGCTGCACCAACGCCGCTATGGAATATTTCAAGAGCGAAGTCATGGAAATGTGCCACCGGGAGGGGCTTTACCAAATCGACCTCTTGAACGGCAGCAAGGAACGGATAACCGAACGGGAATACTGGGCGGCAAAGAAAGGGCAGCTTGCCCTTGACAAAGAGAACGCCGCCAGAGAAGCCGCCGGACAGCCGACCAAGCCCACCAAGTTTGAAACGGACAAGGCGAAGCTGCGCCGGACGATACGGCAGGCACTTTCCCAAGCTGGCAGCTTTGACGAGTTTTCTTCCCTTTTGCTGCGGGAGGGTGTGACCGTCAAGGAGAGCCGGGGGCGGCTTTCCTACCTCACGCCGGACAGGACAAAGCCTATCACAGCCCGAAAGCTGGGGGACGATTTTGACAAGGCTGCTGTCCTTGCCCTGCTCACGCAGAACGCCCACAGAGCTGCCGAACAGACCAAAGCCATACCCGAATACCCTGCCGCAGTTAAAAAGCCGTTACAAGGGGAAAAAGCTGCAAAAACCACCCCGGCAGACAACACCTTGCAGCGCATGGTTGACCGGGAAGCCAAGCGAGCCGAGGGCAAGGGCGTGGGCTATGACCGCTGGGCGGCAAAGCACAACCTAAAGCAAATGGCAGCTACCGTTACCGCCTATCAGCAGTACGGCTTTTCC
>NZ_QUJD01000037.1:0-5282 GCF_003480555.1 Blautia sp. AM29-29 | reverse complement strand
CGAAAGCTGGGGGACGATTTTGACAAGGCTGCTGTCCTTGCCCTGCTCACGCAGAACGCCCACAGAGCTGCCGAACAGACCAAAGCCATACCCGAATACCCTGCCGCAGTTAAAAAGCCGTTACAAGGGGAAAAAGCTGCAAAAACCACCCCGGCAGACAACACCTTGCAGCGCATGGTTGACCGGGAAGCCAAGCGAGCCGAGGGCAAGGGCGTGGGCTATGACCGCTGGGCGGCAAAGCACAACCTAAAGCAAATGGCAGCTACCGTTACCGCCTATCAGCAGTACGGCTTTTCCTCCCCGGAGGAACTGGACGAAGCCTGTTCTGCCGCCTATGCCGCCATGCAGGAAAGCCTTGCGTGGTTGAAGCAGGTGGAAAAGACGCTGAACGGGAAAAAGGAGCTGCAACGGCAGGTGCTTGCCTATTCCAAGACCCGCCCTGTCCGGGACGGGCTGAAACAGCAGAAAAACGCCAAAGCAAAAGCAGCCTACCGTCAGAAGCATGAAAGTGACTTTATCATAGCAGACGCAGCCGCCCGCTATTTCAGGGAGAACGGCATTTCCAAGCTGCCGAGCTATAAATCCCTGCAAGCAGAGATTGAAAGCCTTATCAAAGAGAAAAACAGCGGCTACAACGATTACCGGGCAAAACGGGAGGAGTACCGCCGCTTGCAGACTGTCAAGGGCAATATCGACCAGATTTTACGCCGGAGCGAGCCGCAGCGCAGAAAGGAGCAGAGCCATGAACGGTAATATCCCCCGCATGGACTACCGCCAGTACCGGGCAGCCCGCCGCCTTGTGCATGAGTGCTGCAACTATGACAGCGGGAACTGCCTGCTGTTGGAGGACGGCGAGCCTTGCGTGTGTGTACAGAGTATCAGCTATTCGCTGCTCTGCCGCTGGTTTACCGCCGCTGTCCTGCCCCTTGATGAAGCACTGGAAGCCGCCCTCTTGCGCCGGGGAAGCCGGAAACGCTGCGCTGTCTGCGGGGCGTTCTTCTTCCCAAAATCCAACCGGGGGAAATACTGCCCGGACTGCGCCGGACGCATGAAGCGGATAAACGCCGCCAAACGGAAGCGGAAACAAAGGGAGAAATGTCACGCTTTAGGGCATTTCAAACCCGCATAAATCAAGGCTTTTTTGGAGGGTGTCAAAGGGTGCGTGATACATTTATCCTTTTCCCTTAAAAACGCCCCCTAAAAGCGTAACAGAACCCACAGACAGACACCACAAGGAGGTGAACCCTATCGCTGATTATATGACCGCAGGAACGGAGCTGCCCGCTTACCTGCCTTACCCCCGTTTCCTGCTGGAAACAGACCTATCCCACACCGCAAGAGAGTTATATGCGCTGCTGTTAGACCGTTCCACCCTTTCGCAGAAGAACGGCTGGCAGGACAGCGAGGGACGGACATACATTGTCTACCCCATAGCAGAGATAGCGGAAATGCTGGATAAAGGCTGCACCACCATAAAGGGCGCACTGAACGAACTGGACGCTGCCGGGCTGCTGGAACGCAGACGGACGGGCTTTTCTGCCGCCAACCGTCTGTATGTGAAAGTGCCGCCTATCCCAGTGGTACAGTTTTCCGACCAACTGACGGACGGAAAACCGCCCCTCATAAGGGCGGGAAACCGACCAACTGACAGCCGGAAAACTGACCTTATGACGGTCGGAAAACCGTCCCCTAACCAAACTAATATAAACAACCTAATAGAGAGCCAAACAAAAGGAGCGAGTGAGGGGCAGCCCCCCGCCGCTTATGGCAGATATAAAAATGTATTTCTTTCTGACACAGAACTTTTGGAGCTGGAACAGGACTTCCCCGGCAAGTGGGAGTATTACCTTGACCGCCTTTCCTGCCACATCGCTTCCACCGGGAAGCAGTACCAGAGCCATGCAGCCACCATTTACAAGTGGGCGCAGGAGGACGCTGCCAAAGAGAAGCCAAAGAAAGGCATACCGGACTATTCATTCAAGGAGGGAGAAAGCCTATGACCGATACAATCCACAACACCATACTGCCTATGACCGACACCACAGCCGAGCCGGAGGATTACACCGGGGAGGACGGGCTTTTATACTGCGGCAAATGCCGGAAACCCAAAGAAGCCTATTTCCCGGAGGGCAAGACCTTTTTCGGGCGTGACCGCCACCCGTCAGAGTGCGACTGCCAGCGGGCAGCCCGTAAGGAACGGGAAGCCGCCGAGAAGCGGCGCAGCCACCTTGAAACGGTGGAACGGCTGAAACGGCAGGGCTTTACAGACAAGACCATGCAGGACTGGACATTTGCCAACGATAACGGCAGCTGCCCGCAGATGAAGAACGCCGCCGGATATGTGGCACGCTGGGAACAGATAAAGGACGGGAACTACGGGCTGCTCTTGTGGGGCAGGGTAGGCACTGGGAAAAGCTATTTTGCCGGGTGTATTGCAAACGCCCTCATGGAGCAGGAAGTCCCGGTGTGCATGACAAACTTTGCAGCAATATTAAACGACCTTGCCGCCAGCTTTGCGGGCAGGAACGAATATATTTCCCGCCTTTGCAGCTTCCCCCTGCTCATCATTGACGATTTTGGAATGGAGCGTGGCACAGAATACGGTCTGGAACAGGTCTACAATGTGATTGACAGCCGCTACCGGAGCAGGAAGCCGCTGATTGTGACGACCAACCTCACGCTGGAGGAATTGCAGCACCCGGAGGACACCGCCCACGCCCGGATTTATGACCGCCTGCTTGAAATGTGTTCCCCTCTCTGCTTTACCGGGGAGAATTTGAGGAAAGCCGCCGCACAGGGAAAAATGGAACAGCTGAAACGGCTGCTTGCCGGAAAGGAGATTTGCCTATGACCGACACCCAGAGAAACAAACGCCCTGCCCGCCGCCCGGACTGCGTGACCGAAACGAGGATAGGCAACACAATCCTTGTGGTGTCTGGCTTTTTCAAGGAGGGGGCGACCGACACCGCCGCTGACAAGATGATGAAAGTGCTGGAAGCAGAAGCCGCCGCCGGATATTTGACCTGTGATAAGCCTGATTGAAAAACCGTCATTTTTACCGACCGTAAAGAAGCAGATTTGACGCTTTTGCCGCTATACAGACAGCCGCCCCATGTGGTACAATCAAGGTACGGAATAGTGGGGCTGGCTGTCGGAAACGGAGGAATTTATGTTAAGACAGACCACCCAGCAACTCATTACCGCCCTTTACCCAAGACTGTCCCATGAGGACGAGCTGCAAGGCGAGAGCAATTCCATTTCCAACCAAAAGAGGATTTTGGAAACCTATGCCAAACAGAATGGATTTTCTAATCTGCGCTGGTACACCGACGACGGTTATTCCGGTGCGAACTTTCAAAGACCCGGATTTCAAGCCATGCTTGCAGACATTGAAGCAGGGAAAGTCGGGACAGTTATCGTCAAGGATATGTCGAGGTTAGGGCGAAACTACTTACAGGTGGGAATGTACACAGAAATGATTTTCCCACAGAAAGGTGTCCGCTTCATCGCTATCAATGACGGAGTGGACAGCGCACAGGGGGAAAATGATTTTGCCCCGCTGCGGAACATTTTTAACGAATGGCTGGTGAGAGATACGAGCAAGAAAATCAAGGCAGTAAAACGCTCTAAGGGCATGAGCGGAAAGCCCATCACAAGCAAGCCCGTCTATGGCTACCTCATGGACGAGGACGAAAACTTTATCATTGACGAGGAAGCCGCCCCGGTGGTACGGCAGATTTACAGCCTTTGCCTTGCCGGGAACGGTCCGACCAAGATAGCCCGTATGCTGACCGAGCAGCAAATCCCCACGCCGGGGACGCTGGAATACCGCAGGACGGGCAGCACCCGCCGCTACCACCCCGGCTATGAGTGCAAGTGGGCGACCAATACCGTGGTTCATCTGCTGGAAAACCGGGAATATACGGGCTGTCTGGTAAACTTTAAGACCGAGAAGCCGTCCTACAAGCTGAAACACAGCATAGAAAATCCCCCGGAAAAGCAGGCGGTTTTTGAGAACCACCATGAGCCTATCATTGACCGGGAAACGTGGGAACGGGTGCAGGAGTTACGCAAGCAGCGCAAACGCCCCAACCGTTATGACGAAGTGGGCTTGTTCTCCGGCATACTCTTTTGTGCCGACTGCGGCAGCGTCATGTACCAGCAGCGATACCAGACGGACAAGCGCAAGCAGGACTGTTATATCTGCGGAAGCTACAAGAAACGCACCGCCGACTGCACAGCGCACTTTATCCGCACTGACCTCTTGACCGCTGGCGTACTCTCCAATCTGCGGAAAGTTACCAGCTATGCGGCAAAGCATGAAGCCCGGTTTATGAAGCTTTTAATCGAGCAGAATGAGGACGGGGACAGACGCAGGAACGCCGCCAAGAAAAAGGAGCTGGAAGCCGCCGAGAAACGCATAGCCGAGTTATCTGCTATCTTCAAGCGGCTGTATGAGGACAGCGTAACCGGGCGCATATCGGACGAGCGTTTCACAGAGCTGTCGGCAGACTATGAAGCCGAGCAGAAAGAACTGAAAGAACGTGCCGCCAGACTGCGGGAAGAACTTTCCAAAGCGCAGGAAGCCACCGCAAACGCTGAAAAGTTTATGAATGTGGTACGCAGGCACACTACCATTGAAGAACTTACCCCTACTCTGCTGCGGGAGTTTGTGGAGAAAATCGTTGTCCATGAAAGCGTTGCCCTTGACGGGAAACGCCGGGGCAAGTTACGCAGACAGGAAATCGAAATCTATTATTCTTTTGTCGGCAAGGTAGAACTGCCCGACACCTAACCGCCCGACCTATCCGACATACCTCATGTGCCGGATAGGAACGGCAAAATTTTTTACACTTCTATTACTTCTTTATCACACATAAGCAAAATCCCAGGGAATTAAGCAGTTCATGGCTAATTAAAGGGAACAAAAAAGAAAGGAAAACCAATCCAGACGGTATCAGCGGCAGGATACAAGAATAAATTGTGATTTCACAAGATTGGTGCTATAATAAGAGAAAAGTTCCTGCCGGGGCAGCCGCCCCGGTGGTATGGATAGAAAGGCAGGAAAACAATATGCACATCAGCTATAAACCACTCTGGCACACACTGTTAGAGCGTGATATGAGGAAAGAGGATTTAAGGCTTGCCGCTGGTATGACAACGAATATGATTGCCAACATGAGCAAAGAGGGAAAGCACATCAGCATGGACACATTAGCCCGTATCTGTGAAACGCTGAATTGTGAGATTACCGATGTGATTGAGTTAGTACCAGACGAGCC
>NZ_QUJD01000036.1:4293-10951 GCF_003480555.1 Blautia sp. AM29-29 | reverse complement strand
CCTTTGGAGGGCTAATAATAAACCACCAGTTGAACTGGTGGTTGCTAACTTAGTACTCAAGAGGGTGAAATGCGCACAGAAGATTTTATTCCGGAGGAAAGTACATCATTGTCGGAAGAGACGTCGAAAGAAGAAAATACTTCGCCATCAGAAGAGACTCCTGGAGAGAAAATCACCCCGCCATTAGAAGAGACTCCTGGAGAGGAAATCACCCCGCCATTAGAAGAGACTCCTGGAGAGGAAATCACCCCGCCATTAGAAGAGATTCCGGAGGAAGAAATTACTCCATCCCAGGGAGAGCTTTCAGAAGAAGAAAAAGCCTTCGAGGAGCAGATTGCACAAGAGGAATCACCGAAACTTCAGGAGATTTCCGAAGGATTTGATATTGATTTCTATGTCATTATTGATGGAAACAAGGTAAAGCTTCAGCATAATGACATTACCGGCATTGCAACATGGAAAGACGGAAGAACTACCTACTATGGTGTTTCCATTGAGGACCTGCTCCTGATATATGAAGAATTTGGATTTGTAAAAGGAAGTGATGGGCAGAATCCTGTTGCAGATGAGAAGTTTGTGTCTGCATACCGGGGAAAAAGCGGGATAGAATACGGAAAAGTTTATACAGACACAGAATCCGGAAAGACATATGTTTCTTACAATTATGGACAGAATAAACAAGGGAAAGCGATAGATGTTTACTACCTTCCAAATGGAAAAGGCTTTGCATTAAATTTAAAAGATTCTGTAAAAAAGGACAACTCGTTTTATTCCGTAGAGGTAAAGGGAGAAGGGCAGGATCGGATTCGTTATGCATTAACAGGAACTGTAGTGGAAGAAGCTGTGGCTGATTTTAATCCCCAATTGTCGGACCAGACAGACCAGATCGAATGGACCTGTATGGGAACAGATGATAAGGTGATAGATGGTATACGGGAATCAGGGAACCAGACGAGGTTCACAATCGGAAAGATCACACAGTCTTATGTGATCCAGAGAGCGGATCAGACAGCCTTTGACATTCAGTTTTATATATATGCAGACAATGAGGTTCGAAAGCTGCCGGCTGATTCTCTGAAAAAGGTGTATAAATGGAACCGTCAGGGCAGATGCTATTTATCTGTCAGTGATCTTGCTGAGATTTATAGAGAGTTCGGCTTGAATGCAGAGGAAACACAGTCCGGAAATTATTTTCCATATACAGTCCGTGGTGAGAAGACATTAGCACAGGCGACAGTGGTAACTTATAAAGGACAGCAATATGTATCTTATAACCTGGACAAGCAGGAAGCAACTGTACCAACAGACGTTTATTATATGCCAAAAGGAGCATCTGATGGCGAAAAAATTCCGGATAATAATTCAGACCAGATGAAGCAGAATAAGAACAGTTTCTATTCGGTTACAGTGATCAATCCGGATGGAAATCGAACTGTGAGTTACTATAAGAAAGATTCTGCGGTCACAATTTCCGTTGATCCTGGAGATACGGAGGAAAGCGACTGGCTTTGTGCCAGTGAGGATGAAAATAAAACAATTTCTCCGGTGAAACAGGGCGATAAACTAACCTTTTCTATTGGAAAGATAGAGCAACCATATACGGTTGCATGCAACACTTTTGCACCAGCAACCTTGAACATTAAATTCTATACTTTTGTAAATAATGAGAGATATAATGTTCTAAACGAAGAAATTCCTGTTATAAAAGATACTACAACAAAGCCGGGAACAGTTTATTATTATATTTCTAATGATGAGTTAAAAAAGCATTTTGAAAAATTTCATTACGATGGTTCTATTCAAAATGAAGCAAAAGAGCGTTTTTATTATTCCAAGAGAGATTACGATACAATCCATAATGCAGGGAAATACACGATAGAAGGTCATGAATGTATTTATATAGGAAAGTCCGGAGAGCCGATGGATGTGTATTACCTGCCAAATGGAGAAAAAATTGATACCATGAGTGCAAAGACCTTATTCGAACACGACGATCATAGATATAACGGTTTTTACAGTGTGACAGTACAGGATGAAGATGGACAGGTTTACAGCGAAACAGCTTTGCGTGATCTTCCGGCAATTGATTTTGTTGCAAGAAAGTCAACACTTACAAGAACAGTTAGTACAAAGCCGCGTGTAGAAGAACAAACGCAGGATATAAACTGGGAATGCAGAAAGGAAGATGGTACTCTTTCAGAAGTTACATGGAGTAAAAATGAAGCAAAGCATACCATGAGCTTTACTATTAAGCCAGATGATGCAGTACGTCCATATGTGATTGTTCCTGATAATACAGAAAAACCGGCAGCAACAAAAGAAGCAAATATTAGTTTTTATGTATTTATCGATGGACATTATAAGCTGATAAAAAATATTAATGCTGAGCAGCATTACATAATCAAAGCAAACAGTGGCCGAGCCAGTCGTTATTATTTGCGAGCTACACCAGATGATACGATTTCTAAAATTTACAGTGAGTTTGGTTTCACTCCGAGCAAGCTGGAGCCCGGCGCAGATCAGAAAGAGAAGATTCTGTTTGGTTATGCGACAGACAGCCGTGTGTTTGTACAGCACCCTTATAAGGACAACGATGGTACATGGTATATTCCTGTCCTGAAAAACGGGAAAGATGTATCTGTCTATTATTTCTCACAGCCAAACCCACTGAATCCAGACAGAATCGAAAATTATTTTGATCGTTTGACAGGACTTTCTTCTCAGGTTGGGCTGGCAGGAAGACATTTCAGTGTAGAGGGAAGTTTTCATCTGATTGAAGTGTTGGATCCACTGAACCTGACCAAAAGAGAGGCGATTAAGAGACAGTATGTAGGCCATGGGGAAGCATATACTGTGGAAGTACCAAAGAGGGCAAGTTTAGAAGGTGAGTATTATGGCAAGGAGATTGTCTGGAGTTGTACATCTAATGACAGGGACGAAAATGAGGTTCTTCCGGAACCGTCCGGAGATGATAAGGTAAAATTTGAAATTCCGAATGTTAACTCATCTTATGAGGTGATCGCAGACAAACCGCTGGAGTCTGGGGCAGTCAGGGTTATCTATAATACAACTCGTTATATGAAGAAACTTCCTAAGGAAGCTAAGTTGACCCCTCAGGTTGAGAATAAGACAAGACATACAGATGATTATGAGAATGAAATAGAAGCTGGAAAACATAACGTTAAGTCACCATATCCTCTGGTTTATGATCATGAAGATAATGACAGCAAAGAGTTGGAACAGTATGAATTCGATCATTGGGATTACAGAAACAAAGACGGAAAGTGGCAGGAATGCGGTGCAGGGGATTCTATTTCTGATCTTATAAATAATAATGCAAGACAGCCAATCACCCTCTATGCAGCGTGGCGTAAGGTGAGTAACCAAAATCGAAAACAGGTACAGTTTTATATCTGTAAGTCAGCGATGCCGGAAGATGGTTCGGTAGCATTACCAACCACGAATGTAGACGATTATACAAGTGCGGTTGCCGTGGCAAACTGTAATGTGAAGGCAAGTATATTGCATGATGTTCCAGTTCTTGGAAATAAGAATCCATCTACGTGGGAACAGTATGCGGATGGAAATAAGAGAGTGCAAGAACTTTTGCAGGGAACTAAACCAGATGAGGGATATATTGGAAATGGAGACTATATCTACAAGATAGATAGAATTCCTTCCGATGAAGAGGTATTCCAGACAATTCGTGAAAGCGGACGTATGATTCGTATCGGAGACAGGGAGATTCCGCCATCGAAATTAGATACCGAATTCTTCACCATTTATTGGTATTCTTTCAAAAGTGAAATGTCCGATGGGTGGCATATTGACGGACGTATTGTAGCAAAAAATGGTTACCTGACAGTAAAGAAAGATTTTGTCGGAATGCCGGAAGCAATAGAGGAAGTCAAGAAAGATTATTATATCCAGGTAGATATGGATGAAAAGCTTTTAGATGGAAAACCTCAGCCACCTGCATTTCATGAGCATATGAAACTTGTGCTTCCTTCAGAAGATAGCCAGAAACCGGATGCAGAAGCTCCGCAAGCGGAGGATGCTCCAATAGAAGTTGTAGGTACATGGACAGATGATACACATACAAGCTGTACGTGGATCGTTAAGGCGGACTCATTCTGGAAATACACATTAAAAGAGTACAACTATAAGCCAAAAGATTCGAATGTGAAATTTTCAGGTTGGTACAATGTTCGCAATTCTCATGAACAAGGAGATAATGTAAATTCATGGGAAGCATATCCAGAAAGTGGAATTAAATTCACAGGACGTGGAATTGGACGCGGTGGTGAAACTCTTACTATTGAATTGGAGAATCGTTATCAGAAAGAGGGAATACTCACACTGAACAAATTTGATGAGTCTACCGGACAGGGAATGGAGAAGATCAATTTTGCTGTCAGTAAGAACGGTGTTGAGGAGGAAACGGTAACAACTGATAAATACGGAATCGCACAACTTCACATTCCGTTACAAGATGAAAACAAACAGAACAGAACAGCAACTGAGACGTATTTGTTGCGAGAGACAAACTTACCGACGGGATATGTAGACACAGGAGATATACAGATCACAGTTGAGATTGCCAATGGAGCATTCAAAATCACTGATGCAAAACTGGTGGATAGGGAGGCTAACGAAAATCAGGAGGCTGTTAAGGCACCAGTTGATGGTAAGATAGACGGAAAATCTGTTCTGCTTCAGCGAGGAGATACCAGCCTTAATATCCGAAATTTTGCTAAAACAGGCACTCTGCATATCAAAAAGACATGGGAAAATCCAAATGATGCACTGACGGAAAAACAGGTGAAAATCAGATTGTATCAGAATGGAATTTCTACAGGACAGGAATTCTTGCTGAATGAAGAGAACGGATGGGAACACACAGTCGACAATGTTCCACTATTCCAGGACAGAAATCCGGTGGAATATAAGGTGGAAGAAATCGAGATAGGAAAGACACATTATTCTTCGGACTACGGGGATGGTTTCCTATATTATGAAGTTATTTATCCAGAGATTCAGTATTTCGATTCAAATGGACAACAAATATTCCCGAAGGATGAGAATGAGTTCAAGGATGTTTCCAAGATGGAACTGGAAGTGCAGAATCTGCATTTCAATCTTGCTGAACGAAGTTTCTTAAAGACGGATGATCTTCTAAGAAACCGACTTGCTGGTGCAGGTTTTCTGTTCTATAAAGTACCGTATGATGATGTTACGAAAGAATATGCAGATGATACAGGATATACAGTAGATTATGACAATACACAGAGCAAGGACGATATCGTTCTGAAAAAGGATGGAAAAACGTGTACGACGTATCGTTCCTTAGAAACAGATGAAAATGGAATGCTTCAATTACCGGAGGACTTTGAGAACGGACGATACTGGATGGTAGAATCTGTTACTCCAAACAAAAAGGACAAAGC
Organism: Blautia sp. AM29-29; assembly: GCF_003480555.1. NCBI lineage: Bacteria > Bacillati > Bacillota > Clostridia > Lachnospirales > Lachnospiraceae > Blautia > Blautia sp. AM29-29. The sequence continues at coordinate 5,504 of NZ_QUJD01000036.1, read as the reverse complement.
AGATAAAACCAAAACACAGTATCAGGATAACTTTAATTTATATATGGTCGATGTAGAATCCGATATTTTATTCCTATATGAGAAATCATCGATGACAAATACCTGGAGAGCTGTTTCGGACAGACATATCGTTAATCATCCGCAAAAAGGCGGGGTGACGGTTGAGATTACAAAGGAAGTCACTGGTCCACTTGGAAACCGCAAGAAGCCATTTGATATGGAAATTCTCTATTGGGAAGATGGTCAAAAGCTGCGTAGCAAGACAATTAGAACTTCTTTGAAACATGGAGATAAAGTTACATTAAAAAATGTAGATATATCTTCGGATATCATAATAACAGAAACTGTTGATACATCAAAATACGCTGTTTCGATTTCTAAAAAAGAAGAGAATGATAAGTATTCAAATCCAGTGCAGGCAACATCGAATGGAAATACAGCTGTCATGAAGCAGCGGATTGAGGCTGCACGAGGAGACGTGATTGAGTTAAAAATCACAAACGAAAACACACAATTAATACCGGAAACAGGGGTTCGTCTGGAAACAAGCAGGCATGTATGGTTACTATTTGCCATAAGTATTATCATGATTCTGTTTTTCAGAAGAAGACGGAAAATAAGATAAACACTGCTATGGAACAAAACTTGCAAAAATACATCAGACATTTTACATGTTTGTTGCATTGGAATAAAAAAAATAAACCACTATAATAATGGTATGCTCCCCGTCAAGAGGACAATAAAAAATAATAAATTTTTGTATCGTCAGCCATGCTATGGCTGGCGATATTTTAGTTTGCGCGCCATGGGCGCGCTCTAACGGGTGAAAGTCCCGAACACGCCTAGGCGACAAGGAAGTGTATAGCTGAACAGCAAGGGTGTCTATCGTAAGGTAGAATCTGAAGGAAGCTGTAAGCAAACTCTTGGTCCGACGGACAGAAATCACATATGAGGCTAGGTTCCGCTTGGTAAGTCTGCTAAATAAGACAAAGCCGTAAAGTTGCCGTTTGTAGGAACCGAGTAAATGTGGCGGATATATGAGAGGAAAGAGCGTGCACCTTAAGCGTGGAGGTCTCACAGAGGTTTCATTAGCCTAGTAACAACGAACTGTGAGAAGTCAGCCGAGCCCATAGTAGCGAAGAAGTCTCTGTAATGGAGATGGAGCGAAGGGGCGAACAATCAATAAGTTTGAGTATGTCTCGTATTGCAGA